>NZ_RZSR01000049.1:0-12645 GCF_004023265.1 Mesorhizobium sp. M1A.F.Ca.IN.020.06.1.1 | reverse complement strand
CCGACGCGGTGACCGCCTATCGCAACGCCATCCGCCTCGACGGCGACAGCGCCGCGCGCCATGTCGCGGTCGAGTTCCGAAAGCTGGTCGCGATAGACTTCGAGATCGTGATCGCCGGCGGTCGATGCGGCTTTCGTGCCGCCGGCCAGCGGCAAAAGCACCGCCAGGCTGGCGCCCAGCGTAAGGATTGCAGCTATGACCCAGAACAGCATGGCTATTCCAATAAAGGCAGAGCCCTGCCCTGCCAACACGGACGCCCTGCGACGCTTTGGCGGCAGACGCGCCGGCCGTCCTTGATCAATGTCAAATTGCGCCGATCGTTGCTAATTCAGGTCAGCGGCGTCCAGCTGCCGTCGGCATTGCGGCAGGCGGTGCCGCGCGCCGTGACGCCCGAACCGCTCGTGTAAACGGTGTGGGTGTATTGGCGGCAGTCCTGCGAGCCGACCCGGTAGGGCTGGGCGGCAACGACCTCGCCATAATGGGTCGAGCTGTCGCCCTTCCACGTCACCTTCTGGCCGCTGGCGTTGTATTCCAGCGCCTTGTACTCGGCCTCGAGGCCTTTGCGCTTTTCAGCATCGCTCAGACCCGAACCGATCGAGCCGCCGATGAGCCCGCCATTCATGGCCGCGACGATGCCGGCTCCCACCTTACCGGCGGCCGGCGGCGCGGCGACGGGCGTGACCGGAGAGGTCGGGCCAGTCCTGCCCAGCGTGGTGCAGCCCGACACGGCCATCAGGGCGGAAACGAGCGCAACGCGAATCTTCATACCAGCAACCGGTTCTCTTGAGCGGGATGGGCTTCTTGGGCGAAAAGCACTTCTGGAGCGAGATGGATCGGGAACCGCGCCAGCGGGAAGGATAGCGAGCCCATAGTATTGATATTTGTCGGAAATTTGGCCGCAAGCGGCCGCACGGAAATCGATAAAAACATTATTGAAGGCTCCGCAATCTTACCACTGCCCTCAAGCCGCCCATGCTGGACCGTTCCAGCGCCAGGGCGCCTCCATACTCGTTGACGAGGTCGGCGACAATGGCCAATCCAAGCCCCGTTCCCGGCTTCGTCTCGTCGAGTCTCTTGCCGCGTTTCAACACTTCCCGCGCGCTGTCCTCGGGAATGCCGGGGCCGTCGTCCTCTATAACGATTTCAAAAAGGTTGGGGCTTCCCGCAACGGTGGCGACCGAGACGGCAACGGCGCTTTTCGCCCATTTCATGGCATTGTCGAGGAGATTGCCGAGCAATTCCTCAAGATCCTCGCGCTCGCCGGCAAAGACGATCCCGGTGGCCGGCGGCGACAGCGAAAGCTGTGTCTGCGGGTTGAGCTTGCGCAGCACGCGCACCATGCGCTCGACCAGCGGCGCCACCGGCGTGCGGAAGACGACGCTGTCGCGCTGGGCGGCGACGCGGGCGCGCTGCAGATAATGGTCGACCTGCTTTTGCATCGAGGCAGCCTGCTCGGCGATGAGCTCTCCCTTGGCGCCGCCGAGCGCGCGGCCCTCGTTGATCAGCACGGCAAGCGGCGTCTTCAGGGAATGGGCGAGGTTGCCGACCTGGGTGCGCGAGCGCTCGACGATGCGCCTGTTGTTCTCGATCAGCGCATTGGTCTCGCTGGCCAGAGGCTCGATCTCGGCCGGGAAGCGCCCGTCGAGCCGCTGCGCCGTGCCCTCGCGCACCATCGCCAAAGCATTGCGCACGCGGCGCAAAGGCTGCAAGCCGAAAAGGATGGCGATGGCGTTAATGGCGATCATGCCGACGCCGAACAGCGACAGATAGGTGAGCAGCCGGCGCTGGAAGCTCGCGATCTCCTGCTCGAGCTCGCTGTGATTGCCCATGACGCGGAAGCGCGCGGCGCGGTTCTTGGCATCGAGCACGAACTCGCTCTCGAAAACCTCCAACTCCTCGCCCTTGATGCCCTCGGTCGAATAGCTGCGCTGGAAGTTCGCGTTGAACGGCACCTCGGCGACGCTCGGCGACAGGATCGAGGAGGTCATCGAGGAGGAATGGAGTTCGCCGTGAACGTCTTCGGAGGCCGGCTCGACCGACCAGTACCAGCCGGAATTCGGCTCCGAGAAGCGCAGATCGCCAAGGTCGGGCGAGCCGATGAGCGCGCCATTGTCGGAAATGCCGACGGAGCCGATCAGGTTGAACAGATGCGCCGAAAGCAGGCTGTCGAAGCCGCGCTCGCTGGCCTGGCGGTAGAGCGTGGTGATGAGGGTGAAGATGACGACGAGCGTCAGGATCGCCCAAATCGTGGAAAAGGCGATGACGCGGAAGGTCAGCGAGCGCGGCCAGAGCCGCAGCTTTGAAAGCCACGTTCTCATCGTCGGCTTCAGCGGTTCCGCGTCACGCCTCCGGCTCTCGCATGCGATAGCCCATGCCTCGCACGGTTTCGATCATGTCGATGCCCATCTTCTTGCGAAGCCGTCCGACGAACACCTCGATGGTGTTGGAGTCGCGGTCGAAGTCCTGGTCGTAGAGATGTTCGACCAATTCGGTGCGCGATACCACCTCGCCCATATGATGCATCAGATAGGCAAGCAGCCGAAACTCGTGGGAAGTGAGCTTCAGCGGCACGCCGTTGACGTCGGCCTTGGAGGCCTTGGTGTCGAGCCTCAGCGGCCCGCAGGTGAGCTCGGACGAGGCATGGCCGGCGGCGCGGCGGATCAGCGCCCTCACTCTGGCCAGCACCTCCTCGATGTGAAAAGGCTTGGTGACGTAGTCGTCGGCGCCCGCATCGATGCCGGCAACCTTGTCGCTCCAGCGGTCGCGGGCGGTCAGGATCAGCACAGGCATCTTGCGCCCGCCGCGGCGCCAGCGCTCGACGACGCTGATGCCGTCCATCTGCGGCAGGCCGATGTCGAGGACGACGGCGTCGTAAGGCTCGGTGTCACCGAGGAAATGCCCCTCTTCGCCGTCATAGGCGCGGTCGACGACATAGCCGGCATCGACCAGCGCATCCGTCAGCTGCCGGTTGAGATCCTTGTCATCCTCGACGACGAGCACGCGCATGGTTCGGAGCCTGTTGAAGGGTGGAGGTATAGGCCGATTCCGCCGGCCAGGAAACTCAAGCCTGTTAAAGGGAATTGGGCGTCAGTCCAGCGGCACCACGATCTCGGTACGGCGCGGCCGCTGGCCCTCCTTGCCGGGGACCAGCACCACGATCACGCAGACCTGCTGCCCGCCGCGGGTCGCCTGCGAGGCCTTGGCGAGCGTGCCGCCGTTCTGCGCGGCGATCTGCTGGCCGATCGCATAGCAATCGCTGGCAGCAAGTACGACCGGCTGGTCGACCGATGGCTCGACGAGCGGCATCGCCGTCGCCTGCGACGCAAAAAGCCCGGCTGCGGCAAGCGCCAGCGCCGCGGCGCGAGTAAGGGAGCGGAACGTTTTCATGATCACGGTACTAACGCATTTGTGCTGAACATGAAATGAACGGTGAATGGCCGAAAATCCATGCCCGCCATACCCCCTGCCCGCGAGACGAACAAATGCGAGTCCAACTGCCTGGGCCCATCAGGACCAGCATGGATTGATAGCCGGAAAATCACGGGCGCGGCTACGGTTTTCGCGGCTTGCATATGCTCTAATTTGCGCCGTGAAGCAGTTGAGGACGGGGAGAATGCCATGAGCCATGACGACCTTGCCAGTCTCTACAAGGACTACATTGCCTGCCTCAACGAACAGGATTGGGACAATCTCGGCCGGTTCGTCGGCGACGAGGTGCAGTATAATGGCGAGACGGTGGGGCTTTCGGGCTATCGCCGCATGCTGGAAGGCGATTTTCAGGCCATTCCCGATCTGCGTTTCAACATCGAGCTTCTGGTATCAGAGCCACCACGCGTGGCGGCCCGCCTGCATTTCGACTGCAGGCCCAAGGGCATGCTGTTCGGCCTAGCGGTGAACGGCAGGCGAGTCACCTTCGCGGAGAACGTCTTTTATGAAATCCAGGATGGGCGAATACGCGAGGTCTGGTCCGTCATCGACAAGGCCGCCATCCAGGCCCAGTTCTAGGAACGTTCATCGCTCCAAGGAAACGCGGAATTGCTCTAACTCTTTGTTTTTTCGCACTTCCGGACGGAAAACAGGTGCGCACTTTCCTGGAATTGCACAAGGAAAAGCTGGTCTCTCAGGCACTTTCTTGCGTCAGCGCGCGGAAGCGCAGCAGCCCGTGGTGCACCGCGAGGTCGTCGTCATAGCGCGCCTCGGCGAATTCCAGCGACAGCCGCGTCTGGCCACGCGGGCCGATCGAGAGGGCCGCGCCGTCGAGGCGCGCCTTGATGCTGTCCATGATGAGCCGCGTCTCGGCATCGCCCTGCGCCTTCGACCAGATGTGGAGCGTGATGAGTTGGTCGTCGTTGTCGTCGGCGCCGGTGTCCAGGTCGAAGGCGCTGGTGCGGCCATAGGTGACGTGCGGAAATGCGGCTTTGGCGTCGGCGCGCTCGAGCAGGCCGGCGCCGCCCAGCAGCGCCGACAGCGACGCATCGGTCTTCAGTCGCAGGAACAAGGCCTGCATCAAATCGCCAGGCGCCGTCATATGTGGTTCCTCTCGCCTGCCTTGTCCTCATCGCAGCGTAGCCGCCTTGCACCCGTTTCGCCAGATCGTCGGACGGCGTCTTGAGGCAATGCCATCAAGCCTTGCCGCTGATCACCGTTGCCTGATCCCTGATCACCACAGTTACGAAACGGATGACGGCGCACAGGCGCCTCATCACCGATCTCGCGGCGATAGACAAGCAAAACCGGGCGGCTGCCGAGAGTTTCGGGGGCGAGCCGCACCATGCGCGGTTCCGGTTCGGCGGGCATGCAGGGCATCACGCGTGTCACGATGTGGGGCGACACGGTTTTTGAGGGAGGCGCCGCGCAGGGTCTGGTGGAGCAATGCGACTACGTCTACACAAGGCTGCTGCCCGGCTGGGGCGCCGGTCGCTTTCGCCGCAGGGCGCAAGCCTAGCTGACGAGCGGGGCAGACTGGCCAGGGAGGCCGGAGATGAAACTTCTGATCTTTGGCGCCTCGGGCGCGACCGGCCGCGCCCTCGTCTCGGCGGCGCTGGCGGAAGGCCATCTGGTCACCGCCTTCGTCCGCACCCCGCGCAAGCTCGCCATCAGCCACGACCGTCTGAGCGTGATCGTCGGAGACGTCGCCGACTGCAAGGCGGTGGAGGGCGCGATTGCCGGTCACGACGCGGTGTTGAGCTGCCTCGGTGTCGGCGTGCCACTGAAGCACGACGCGGCGGTGATTGCCGGTATCGGCTTCATCGTCGAGGCGATGCAACGGAGCGGGCCAACCCGGCTCATTTATCAGTCCTTCCTCGGCGTCCGCGACAGCCGGCGGCAATTGGGGCCGCTGCTCGGCGGCATCGTCGTGCCGCTCGTGCTGCGCCATGAAGCGGCGGATCACGAAGCGAAGGAAAGGCTCATCGCGCGGTCCGGCCTCGACTGGACGATCGTGCGACCGCCAAAGCTCGGCAACGGTCCAGCCATCGGCCGGTTCCGCCACGGCCACGGCATCCGGGCCAGATCCTTGTTGCCGACGCTGGCGCGCGCCGACGTGGCGGCCTTCATGCTCGATCAAGTCAGCGACAAGACCTATTCGCGTACAGCGGTTGCCCTGCTGCCTTGACCTCACGACACCGGTGCCGCGCCGCCCTCTTCGGTGCGACGTGCGATGAAATCGTCGAGCACGCCGGCGGTGGCGGCAGCGGATGCGGGCGGCTGGAAATCGGAAAGAATCCGCTTCCAGATGCCGGTGGCGCGCTCCGTCGCGGTCTTGCCGCCGGATTGCGTCCAGTTGCCGAAATTCGACCAGTCGGCCACCAGCGGTTCGTAAAAGGCGGTGCGGTAGCGGACCATGGTGTGGGCGGCCGAGAAGAAATGGCCGCCGGGCTGCACCTCGGCAATGGCGTCGAAACCAATGGCGTCGGCATCACCCGGTGTCGTGGCGCAAAGCTCGGCGACGGTCTGCAGCGCCTCGATGTCGGTAATCAGCTTTTCGAACGAGACGCTCAAGCCGCCCTCCAGCCAGCCTGCCGCATGGATGCAGACGGTGGCGCCGGCAAGCACCGAGCCCCATAGCGCGAACTGCGTCTCATGCGCCGCCTGCGCGTCGGAGACATTGGCGGCGCTGCCGCCGCCGGAACGCCAAGGCAAGCCGGTGAAGCGCGCGAGCTGGCCGGCGCCCAAGGTCGCCTTGATGTGCTCCGGCGTGCCGAAGGCCGGCGCGCCCGACTTCATGTCGACATTGGAGGAAAACGAGCCATAGACCACCGGAGCGCCGGGGCGCACGATCTGGGCGAGCGTCAGCCCCGCCAGCGCCTCCGCATGCTGCAGGGTCAGCGCGCCGGCGACCGTGATCGGCGCCATGGCGCCCGCCAGGCAGAAGGGCGTGATGATCGACACCTGGCCGAACCTGGCGAAGTCGATGATGCCTTGCGCCATCGGGATATCGAGCTGGCGCGGCGAATTGGTGTTGATGACGGTGTAGCAGAAGGCGCCGTTGCGAAATTCGTCCTCCGAGAGGCCGCGCGCCAGCCGGACCATCTCAAAACTGTCCTCGACCTGCGGCGTGCCGCGCGCGAAGACGAAGGGAAACTTGTCGGACAAGGTGAGCTGCGCGCGGCCGGTGGCAAAGTGGCGAAAGCGCGTGTCGACGTCCTGCGGCTCGATGCAAGGGCCGAGCATATGCAGCACGTCGAAATGCTGCAGGAGCTTCATGAATTCCTCGAAGGCGGCGAGCGTGCCCGGCCGCCTTCCGCGCTCGAGATCGGTGACGTTGGGCGCGCCGGAGCCGGCGAGGAATGTCATGGACCCAAGCTCGAGGATAAGGTCACGGGAGCGGGCGCCGCCATAGGCGGGGATCGAGCGCGGCGCGGACGCCAAGGCTGCCTCGACCATGTCGCGGCCGATCCGCACCATCTGGCTGTCCTCGTCGACCAGGGCCCCGGCCTTGGCAAGAATGGCGCGCGCCTCCGGCAGCAGCACCTTGATGCCGAGTTCTTCCAGCACGCGCAGCGCCGTGTCGTGGATTGCGGCGACCTGATCGTCGGAAAAGACCGGCTGCGGCAGGAAGGGGTTCTTCAGCGAACGATAGTTCGGGCGGCGGCTGGACTCGCTACCGGCCTCGCCGGTGCGTCCGCGCCGGCGTTCGCGCCTCTGATCGCGTGCGGCCTCATCAATCATGCCCAATCCCCCCTATTGCCGCATTGCCTCGCCCTTGGGGTCGTAGGGCGAGGCCGCGATGACGCGCGCCGGCCGTTCGACGCCGACAATGTGGACGGAAAGTTGCGTCCCCTCCCCGGCGAAATCGTCATCGAGCAACGCCAGGGCGACGCTCTTGCCAACCGTGTAGCCGTAGCCGCCGGAAGTGACGAAGCCGACGCGCCGGCCCTTGTGCCAGACAGGCTCGAAACCGCTGGCGTCGGCGTCGACGGCATCGACTTCCAGGGTCACGATCCGCCGGGCGACGCCCGCCTTGTGCTCCTTGAGAGCTGCTTCGCGGCCGACAAAATCGCCCTTGTCGAAGGCGACGAACCGGTCAAGGCCGGTCTGGCCGGGCGTGTAGCCTTGGGTAAACTCGCGCGACCAGATGCCGAAACTCTTCTCCAGCCGCAGCGCGTTGAGCGCGTAGTAGCCGATCTCGGCGAGACCAAGATCTTCGCCGGCGGCGAGCAGCGTCTCGCGCAGCGTCCCGTGCAGGGTGGCCGGGCAATTGATTTCGAAGCCGAGCTCGCCGGCGATCGACAGCCGGGCGACCCGGGCGCGAACCATGCCGATGTCGAACTCGGCGCAGGCCATGAACGGCAGGGTTTTGGCGGAGACGTCCTGGTGCGTGGTGCGTTCGACGACCTTCCTTGCATTCGGCCCGGTCACCAGGAAGCCGGACATCGCGTCCGAGATGTCGTTAACCGAGACGCCGTCCGCCATGTGCGCCTCGAACCAGCGCATGTGGAATTCGCGCAGGTAATAGGAGCCCATGATCCAGTAGTCGCCGCCGCCCCAGTTGAGCACGGTAAGGTCGCCCTTCAGCCTGCCGTCATGGCCGAGCATCGGGGCAAGCTTCGCGCGCCGAGGCTTCGGCAGTTTGCAGGCAAGCAGCCGGTCGAGCCAGGCCTCGGCGCCGGGACCGGACACGGCGTAGCGCGAGAAGGCCGTGGTGTCGACGAGGCCGGCGGCGCGGCGCACCTGCAGCACCTCATCGCCAACGATGTCGAAGGCGTTGGAGCGCTTCAGCGTCGTCTCCTCGCGAAAACCCATTGGCGCGAAATAGGCCGGGATTTCCAGCCCCCATGAGGCCATCCACTCGGCGCCGGCCGCGCTCATGCCGTCGCAGGCGCCGGGCCGCTTCAGCGGCCGGCCCGCCGGCAGCCGCTCGTTGGGGAAGGTCATGACGAAGCGACGGGCGTAGAACTGGCGCGTGGTTTGCCTGAGATACTCGCGGTTGGCGGCGAACGCGCCGTAGCGGGCGATGTCCATGCCGAAGATGTCGGCCTGCGGCTCGCCGTAGATCATCCATTCGGCCAGCGACTTGCCGACGCCGCCACCCTGGCTGAAGCCGGCCATGACGCCGCAGGCGACCCAGTAGTTCTTCAAGCCACGCACCGGGCCAACCAGCGGATTGCCGTCGGGGGTGAAGGTGAAGGCGCCATTGACCCATTTGCGGATGCCCGCCTTGGCCAGGCAGGGGAAGCGCTGATACGCCTTCGAAAGCTCCGGGCTGATGCGGTCGATGTCCTCGGGGATCAGCTCGATGCCGTAGTCCCAGGGCGCACCGTCCATGTTCCAATGGTTTGGGTTCTGCTCGTAGACACCGAGCAGCACGCCTTTGCGCTCCTGCCGAAGATAGGAGAAGCCGTCGAGATCGACGGCAAGGCCGAGCTCGTTGTCCAGGGCAGCGACCTCCGGAATGTCCTCGGTGACGAAATAATGGTGCTCCATCGGCGTCACCGGCAGGTCGACGCCTGCCATGAGGCCGACCTGCTTGGCCCACAGGCCGCCGGCGTTGACGACATGCTCGGCGACAATCGCGCCCTTCTCCGTAACCACATCCCAGCCGCCGTCCGCGCGCTGCCTGAGCTCGATCACGCGGTTGCGCAGGATCACATCGGCGCCGCGCTTCTTTGCGGCGCCCGCATAGGCGTGCGTCGTGCCGTAAGGGTCGAGATGGCCTTCGTTGGAATCGTAAAGGCCACCCAGCACATCGCTGACATCGACGATCGGGCAGATGTCCTTGATCTCCTCGGGCGTCACCAGGCGGGCCGTCTCGATGCCCACCGACTGGAACACCGCCCAGGCCGATTTCAGCCATTCCCAGCGCTGCGGATCGCTTGCCATGTTGACGCCACCGGTCATGTGCAACCCGGCATCCTGGCCGGACTCGGCCTCGATCTCGCGGTAGAGCTTGATCGTGTAGTCCTGCAGCGCCGCGACATTGGGATCGGCGTTCAGCGCATGGAAGCCGGCCGCCGCGTGCCAGGTCGATCCGGCCGTCAACTCGGCGCGCTCGATAAGCGCCACGTCGCTCCAGCCGAAGCGCGTCAGGTGATAGAGCACCGAGGCGCCGACCACGCCTCCCCCGATGACGACTGCCCGGTAATGCGATTTCACGAGCCTCTCCCTCTCGTTGGAGAGCCTTACGATACACGTCCTGTACAGGAGTGTCTAGACACAAGTGTACAGATCGCTTGCGCGCCGCTTCCCGCCATGCCTATTGTGCGGCCATGATCATGACCGCCCCGCAGGCCGAACCGGTTCTCGGCAACATCAAGGTCACGCGCTCGGACTGGATCAATCTGGCGCTTGAGACGCTGGTTTCAGACGGTATCGAGAGCGTGCGCGTGCTCACCCTCGGCCAGAAGCTCGGCGTGTCGCGCTCAAGCTTCTACTGGTATTTCGAAAGCCGGCAGGATCTGCTCGACCAGTTGCTCAAGCATTGGCACGACACCAACACCACTGCGATCGTCGAGCGCGCCCGGCGCCCCGCCGAAACCATCATCATGGGCGTGATGAACGTATTCGAATGCTGGGCCGACGAGCGCCTCTTCGACCCGAGGCTCGATTTCGCCGTGCGCGAATGGGCGAGGCGCTCGGCAGACGTGCGGCAGATGATCGACCAGGCCGACGACGAGCGCCTCAGCGCCATCCGCGACATGTACCGCCGGCACGGCTACGACGACGAGGACGCCTTCATCCGAGCGCGTGTGCTCTACTACATGCAGATCGGCTATTACGTGCTCGACCTCAAGGAACCGGTCGAGGCCCGCGTCAGCCATCTCGCCGCCTATCTGCGCTCCTTCACCGGCCAGGAGCCGACCGAAGCGGATGTGGCGCATTTCATGCGCTTCATCGCGGCGCGCTGATGACTACCCGCCGTTCACGGCCGATTGACCTCCATTCAACAAAGCTTGTGCTGTGGCTTCGCTGCCCTTGTGAGCAGTGATAAAATGGTCGAATAGTTTGGCAGGGTGCCACCTGAAACTGCCCGCATGCTGTTTTCGGGCGAAAGCGCATTGGGGCGGAAGTCTGGAATGCCAACTCCTTCGAAACCACGCAAGAGAAGAGGCCGGATCGCCTCGGCGGCTCTTGCCGTCGATGCGTGGCTCGATTCCTCGCTCTACGAGATCAGCTTCAAAGCGCGCGAATTCTGGGAGGCCGCAACCATCTTTTCCCGCCGCTTCCGCCTGCATGGCTGGCGGCGCGCCATCATCGAGGTGCTGAGCGAAGGGTTCACCATGGGAGCCGGCGGCTTCGTGGTGCTGTTGGCGCTGGCCATGCCGGCGTTCGAGATCACCGCCGGCGATTGGCGCAACCAGGGCGATTTCGCCGTCACCTTCCTCGACCGCTACGGCAACGAGATCGGCCAGCGCGGCATCATCCAGCGCGATTCCGTGCCGGTCGACGAGATGCCGGATATCGTCATCAAGGCGGTGCTGGCGACCGAGGACCGCCGCTTCTTCGATCACTACGGCATCGACGTTCTCGGCCTGTCGCGCGCGATCTTCGAGAATGTGCGCGCCAATTCGGTGGTCCAGGGCGGCTCCAGCATCACCCAGCAGCTGGCCAAGAACCTGTTCCTGTCCAACGAGCGCACCTTGGAGCGCAAGATCAAGGAAGCTTTCCTGTCGCTCTGGCTGGAGGCCAACCTCTCCAAGAAGGAGATCCTCCAGCTCTATCTCGACCGCGCCTATATGGGCGGCGGCACGTTCGGCATCGAGGCGGCGGCGGATTTCTATTTCGGCAAGAGCGTCAAGGACCTGAACCTCGCCGAGGCGGCAATGCTGGCCGGCCTGTTCAAGGCGCCCACCAAATACGCCCCGCACATCAACCTGCCGGCCGCCCGTGCGCGCGCCAATGTGGTGCTCTCCAACCTTGTCGACGCCGGCTTCATGACCGAGGGCCAGGTGCTGCAGGCGCGGCTGCATCCGGCAGATGTCGTCGACCGCGGCGAGCAGAAGAGCCCCGACTATTTCCTCGACTGGGCCTTCGACGAGGTCAAGAAGATCGCCAAGCCCGGCCAACACTCGCTGGTCGCCCATACGACCTTCGACGCCAATATCCAGAAAGCGGCCGAAGAGTCGGTCGAATTCCATCTCCGCCAGTTCGGCAAGGAATACAACGTTACCGAGGGCGCGGTGGTGGTGATCGAGACCAACGGCGCGGTGCGCGCCATTGTCGGCGGCCGCGATTATGGCGCCAGCCAGTTCAACCGCGCCACCAAGGCGCTGCGGCAGACCGGGTCGTCGTTCAAGCCTTATGTCTATGCCACAGCGATGGAGCACGGCTTCACGCCGGACTCGGTGGTTTCCGGCGGCGCCGTCAGTTGGGGCAGTTGGTCGCCACACAATTACAATGGCGGCTCGGCCGGCAACGTCACGCTGCTCACGGCTATCGCCAAGTCGATCAACACCGTGCCGGTGCGGCTCGCCAAGGACTATCTCGGTATCGGGCCGATCAAGGCGATGGCCGAATCCATGGGTGTCGAATCGCCGCTGGAATCGCACAAGACCATGGTGCTCGGCACGTCCCTCATGACGGTGATGGACCAGGCGACAGGCTACAGCGTCTTCGCGCAGAACGGCTTCGTCGGTTCCCGGCACGGCATCACGCAGCTCGTTACCCGCACCGGCGACGTCGTCTATGACTGGGCCAAGGACGCGCCGCCGCCGCACCGTGTGCTGTCGGAAAAAGCTCTGAAATACATGAACACCATGCTGGCCGCGGTGCCGGCGATCGGCACGGCGCGGCGCGCGCAGCTTCCCAACATCGTCGTCGCGGGCAAGACCGGCACCACGCAGTCCTACCGAGACGCCTGGTTCGTCGGTTTCACCGGCAACTACACGGCCGCCGTCTGGCTCGGCAATGACGATTTCACGCCGACCAACAACATGACCGGCGGGTCGCTGCCGGCGATGGTCTGGCAGCGGCTGATGGCCTATGCACACCAGAACATCGATCTGAAGCCGATCCCTGGCCTCGATCATCCCTGGGTCGACCCGGAGGTCGCGGCCAAGGCCGAGGAAGAGGCGAAGAAGGAGGCCGCTGATGCCGCGGCGCAGGCAGAGGCCGAGCGCCCGCCAGTGCTTTCCAGCCGCACCACGCAGACGCTGAGGGCAATGACCAAAGCCTTCCAGGCGGCACCCGCTCTCAACGCACCTACCC
>NZ_RZSR01000501.1:0-4332 GCF_004023265.1 Mesorhizobium sp. M1A.F.Ca.IN.020.06.1.1 | reverse complement strand
CTACCAGGGCTCGCTGGTCTCACCGCCTCAGCCGGCGCTGTGGGGCTGACCGCGCGGCAAGCCCGATCAGCGCGAGGCCGATGATCGCGATCGGGATCATCGCCAGGAACCCGTCGACGCCAAGATGATCGTAGAGCGGGCCGGAGACCAGCGTGACCGCGGCCATGAAGAAGCCGTTGAAGAAATAGGCGATGCCTTGCGCGGCGCCCGTGCGCTCTTCGGAAACCGTTTCGCCGATCATCTTCTGCAGGCCGATCAGCACCATCGCCACCGAAACCGCATGCAGCGTCTGGACGCCGAAGAAGCCGACGACGCCGAGGCCCAGCGGCCAGACCAGCGGAAAGGCGACCCATCGCAGGATCGAGCCGATGCCGGCGATCACCATCACCCTGACGACGGAAACGGAGGCGAAAATGCGGTTGAAGAACAAGAACATGCAGACCTCGGCAACCACGCCCCAGGCCCACAGCAGGCCCACGACGGAATCGCTGATGCCGATCGACTTCCAGTAGATCGACACGAAGCCGTAAAGAAAGGCGTGGCTGGCGGTGATGATGCCGACACCCAGCGTGAAATAGAGGAAATAGGCGTTGAAGAGGCTTGGCGCCGAATGCTGAATGTCGGTCGCCGATAATGGCGACGCCTTGCGAGGCTTGCCCATCCGCGGCGCCCACAAACCCGCGACAAGCGCTGCGGCAAGGGCCACAAAGATGATCGCCGGAACAGTTTGCGGGCCGGTGGCCGCCAGGATGAAGCCGCCGACTATATTGGCGCAGAAATAGGAGATCGAACCCCATTTGCGCATGGCCGTGTAGTTGGAGCCGAAGCGGCGGACGCCCGACAGAGCCAGCGAATCGGCCATCGGCGAATGCGGCGTCCAAGGGATCGAAAGCAACAGCGAGATGGCCAGCACGCCCGCATAGGTGGCCGGCAGGAAATAGCCGGCCGAAATGATCATCGTCGCCGCGACCAGCGCGATATAGACATTGGCGCGGTCCTTCGCCCGGTCGGCAAACGCGGTGAGCATCGGCGTCGTCACGACGCGCAGGAACATCGGCGCGGCCAGGATGACTGCGATCTGTTCGGCGTGGAAGCCTTTCGCCTCCAGCCAGAGCGGAAAATAGGGCAGATGCGTCCCCTGCGACACGAACAATGTCGCGAAGATCAGGCTCATGCGCAGTTCGAAATGGGCTGGCTTGACGAGTTGCTCAGGCGAAAGCGGCGGCAGCGGCATGAATCGATCCAATTACGCTGCATTCCACGACCCGCAACGCGTTTCGATCCCTATCACGCGGCAAGGCGCGGCGGAACCGCCTGGACCAGTCGATCTGGCTAAAGCTGTTGAAAGACAAGGAACCTCGGAGCCGGAAAGGCGCTCAGGCAGCGTTGACCGCCCTGCCCTTGAGATCGATGAGATCGAGCACCGGCGCGTCCTTGCCGGCCGCAACTTCGGGCAGCACATGCGCCCAGGTCAGGATCTCCATGCGGCCGTCGAAATGCTCGACCACCGCGGTGCAGCTTTCCACCCAGTCCCCGGTGTTGATGTATTGCACGTCGCCATAGCTTTCGATCGCGGCGTGATGGATGTGGCCGCAGATCACGCCGTCGACATGCGAGCGCCGCGCTTCCTCGGAGAGCACCGTCTGGAACGATCCGATGAAGTTCACCGCCTTCTTCACCTTGACCTTCGCCCAGGAAGAGAACGACCAGTAAGGCAGGCCGAGCAGGTGGCGCAGTCTCGTCACGAGGCGATTGACCAGCATTGCCGTGTCATAGGCGTAGTCGCCGAGGTAAGCGAGCCAGCGCCGATTGTGCACCACAGTGTCGAACTGGTCGCCATGGATGACGAGAAGCCGCCTGCCGTCGGCGGTCTCATGAATGGCGCGGTCGGCAACGACGATGCCGCCGAAATGCACCCCCTGGAACTGGCGGGCGAATTCGTCGTGGTTGCCGGCGATGTAGGTGATCGAGGCGCCCTTGCGCGCCTTGCGCAGCAACTTCTGCACCACGTCGTTATGGCTCTGCGGCCAATGCCAGCTGCGCCGCAGGCGCCAGCCGTCAACGATGTCGCCGACCAGGTAGATGGTATCGGCGTCATGGTGGCGCAGGAAATCGATCAGGAAATCGGCCTTGGCCGCTTTCGAGCCGAGATGCACGTCGGAAATGAACATGGTGCGAAAAGTGCGGGGCTCTGGACCGGACATCGCGATTTCCACCTTTCTTTGGCGTGCTATGCCTCGATTCATGCAACAACCGTATGACGGTTGCGGTTGGTCCAGCCTAGGCGCTAGCTTGCCGCCCTCGAAAAAGGAGAAGTCAGCATGGATCTCGGCATTCGCGGCAAGAAGGCCATCGTCTGCGCCTCGAGCAAGGGACTGGGGCGCGGCTGCGCGATTGCGCTGGCCGAAGCCGGCGTCGACCTTGTCGTCAACGGCCGCAACGCCGAGCTGTTGGCGAAGACGGCGCAGGAAATCCGCGAAAAATTCGGCGTCGAGGTGATCGAGATCGCGGGCGACGTCTCGAAGCCGGAAGTGCAGAAGGCATTGCTTGCCGCCTGCCCCGCCCCCGACATCCTGGTCAACAACAATGGCGGCCCGCCGCTTCGCGATTTCCGCGAGCTCGACCGCGCGAAAATCCTCGAAGGCGTGACGCAGAACATGGTGACGCCGATCGAGCTGATCCAGGCGGTCATCGACGGTATGGCCAAGCGCGGCTTCGGCCGCATCGTCAACATCACATCGCTGTCGGTCTATGTGCCGCTACCGGGCCTCGACCTGTCGTCGGGCGCCCGCGCCGGCCTGACCTCGTTCCTTGCCGGCGTGGCCCGCACGGTGATCGACCGAAACGTCACCATCAACAGCCTATTGCCCGGCAAGCTCGACACCGACCGGTTGCGAGGCCCGCACGAAGCCGGCACGCCGGAAGACCCCGCAGCGGCCGCCGCGCGCAAGGCCCGCATCAGCGCCGACGTACCGGCAAAGCGCCTCGGCACGCCGGAAGAGTTCGGCCAGATCTGCGCCTTCCTGTGCTCGGTTCATGCCGGCTATCTCACTGGACAGAACATCCCGGTCGACGGCGGCCTCTACGTCAGTGCGTTCTGACGAGCTTCGTCGATCCGCCGCAAGTTTCCGAGCCAACAGGCTGAAATGGATTGATTATCTTCGCCTCGGCATCGTGAATGCCAGGGCCGACATTTGGCGTCGCGAAGAATCGCCGCTGCATGCTAAAAGGCTCGAAAGCAAGAAGCGCAGGAGGGCCGCGAATGGACGGCGAGAGCAAGAAAACGGCCCGATCGGACCTTGATGAGGCCGCGCTCTTCTTCCACAAGCACCCCACCCCGGGAAAGCTCGAGATCCAGGCGACCAAGCCGCTGGGCAACCAGCGCGACCTCGCGCTTGCCTATTCGCCGGGCGTTGCCGCTCCTTGTCTCGAGATCCGGGACGATCCCGCGGCCGCCGCCGACTACACGGCGCGCGCCAACCTCGTCGGCGTTGTCTCCAACGGCTCGGCGGTGCTTGGGCTGGGCAATATCGGCCCGCTCGCCTCCAAGCCGGTGATGGAAGGAAAGGCGGTGCTGTTCAAGAAATTCGCCGGCATCGACGTGTTCGACATCGAGATCGATGCTCCCGAGATCGAGCGCATGGTCGAGACGGTGGCCGCGCTCGAGCCGACCTTCGGCGGCATCAATCTCGAGGACATCAAGGCGCCTGAATGCTTCGAGGTCGAGGAGCGGCTGAAGGACCGCATGGGCATTCCGGTTTTCCATGACGACCAGCATGGCACGGCAATCATCGTCGCCGCCGCGGTGCTCAACGGGCTGGAATTCGCCGGCAAATCGATCTCCGACATCAAGATCGTCACGTCCGGCGCGGGCGCTGCGGCGCTCGCCTGCCTCAACCTTTTGGTCTCGCTCGGGGCCAAGGTCGAAAACATCTGGGTCACCGATCGTTTCGGCGTCGCCTACAAAGGCCGGGTCGAGGAGATGGACCGCTGGAAAGACCCTTATGTGAAGGACACCCAGGCGCGCACGCTGACCGATGTCATCCCCGGCGCCGACGTCTTTCTCGGCCTGTCCGCCGCAGGCGTGCTGAAGCCAGAACTCCTGCAGCACATGGCGCCGAAGCCGCTGATCCTGGCGCTCGCCAACCCGACGCCGGAGATCATGCCGGAGGTTGCGCGCGCGGCACGGCCCGACGCCATGATCTGCACCGGGCGCTCCGATTTTCCCAATCAAGTCAATAACGTGCTCTGCTTTCCTTACATTTTCCGCGGCGCGCTGGATTGCGGGGCGAGCGCCATCAACGAGGAGATGAAGATGGCCGCGGTCAGAGC
>NZ_RZSR01000500.1:0-4337 GCF_004023265.1 Mesorhizobium sp. M1A.F.Ca.IN.020.06.1.1 | reverse complement strand
GCATAGAGGCCGCGCTGCACGTCGCCGCTGGCGATCCAGTAGGCGAAGTCGATCGCTTCCTCGCCGGCAGCGGAAAAGGCGGAGACGGCGATGCCGGTGCCGCCGAGCGCGGAGCCGACCGGGCCGTTGCCGCCCACAGTCGGCATGTCGCAAAAGAAGAGCCGGTTCGGCCGGAAGCCTGCAGTGGCATAGGGCACGTAGCCATAGATCAGCGGCGCGCAGGCGATGCGCGAGCCGGCCTCGGCCATCTTTTCGAACACGGCAATCGGATCCATCGTCAGGCACTCGGGATCGAGGAGTGCCGCGATCTCACGCAGCATTTCGAAGACGGTCTCGCCGTTATCGGGATCGATCAGATCGCTCGGGCTTTCGACTGCACATGGCCGGCCGAGATCGGCGGCAAGCGTGAAGAAGCACATCAGCGAGTGCGGCGGCCTGAGCGGCAAGAGCACGCGGCTACGCTGGGCAAGCTCCAGCACTTCGGTCCAGATCTTCGGCGCGGCGTCTATCAAATCGGGTCGCCAGGCCTGCACCTGCGTCGCGGCGTCGATCGGAAAGGCCCATTGCCGGTCCTGCCAAGTGTAGCTCGGATAGGACCGGCCGACGCTTGCCTTCGCCAGCGCTTCGCGCTCCGCCTCGCGGCCGGGCACGTCGAGCGGGGCCAGGCACTTCTCGGCGGTGATCTGGCCGACATGCGGATGATCGATGACGATCAGGTCGTAGGCGCGGGCGAGTTCTTCGACAGAGAAGGACTCGAAGTCCTGCAGCGAGCGCTTCTCCCACTCGATAGAGACGCCGGTCTTTTCCCGCCAAAGCCGGGAGCAGGCGACCATCGGATCATAGCCGCGCGGATGGTTCCAGGTCATGCCCTTGAGTGTCGTCACAGGCCGAACTCCTTGCGGATTTTTGCGCTGTGCTCGCCGACGCGCGGCGCCGCCTGCTCGACTTTGGCGCGCATGCCGTCGATCCTGAGCGGTGACCGGGTGGTGTCGATCGAAACACCGTCCTCGCGCGTCACGGTCTGCAGCAGGTCGAGCGCCTTGAAGCCGTCGCTTTCCAGCACCTCTTTCCAGTTCAGCACCTTCGCGCACCAGATGTCGGCGGGCTCGAGGATCGCCAGCCATTCGTCGACCGACTTCTGCGCGATGCGCTGCGCGATGATCGCCTTGATCTCGTCGCGCGCCGTGAACCAGGTCGCCGGCTTGTCGCGATAGGGCGCCAGCCCCTCGATCTCGAGCAGGTCGGCGAGCTTCGGGATCGGCGTCATGGCGATCGCCAGGAAGCCGTCCTTGGCCGGATAGACTCCGTAGGGCGCCGCCAGATAGGCGTGGGCGCTATGGAACGACGAACGGCGCGGCAGCCGCCGGCCGTCATTGAGATGCGTCGTCAGCACCTCGAACTGGAGGTCGATCAGCGCCTCGAAGAGGCTGGTCTCGATATGGCCGCCCGCGCCGGTGGTGCCGCGCCGGACCAGTGCTGCAAGGATGCCTTGCGCACAGGCGGCGCCGGCCAGCATGTCGGCGATTGCCAGGCCGAACGGCACCGGACCCTGATCTTCGTCGCCGTTCAGCCACATGACGCCGGAGCGCGCCTGGGCAAGCAGGTCCTGACCCGGACGCTTTACCCACGGGCCTTCCTCGCCATAGCCGCTGATCGAGGCGTAGACCAGGCGCGGATTGAGCGTCCGCACATGCTCGTAATCGAGGCCGAGCCGCTCGATGACGCCGGGCCGGAAGTTCTGGATCAGCACGTCGGCCTTGGCGAGCAGCCCGCGCAGCGCTTTAAGGTCATCCTCGTTCTTCAGATCGACCGCAAAGCTTTCCTTGGCACGGTTGATGGCGTGGAAGATGGTGGAATCACCACCGATCTCGGTGTCGCTGAGATAGAGCCGGCGCGACAGGTCGCCACCATCGGGCCGCTCGATCTTGATGACGCGGGCACCGAGGTCGAGGAGCCTCAGCGAGCAGTAAGGTCCCGACAGGAACTGGCTCATGTCGACGACGACAAGGCCGGACAGCGGCAGGTCGGCGGCCATCATTGCTTCTCCGTCTTGCCGGCGAAGTCGGCCGGGTCCTTGTATTTCACCGTCTGCAGATGCTCGCAGTAGAGCACCAGCTCGCCTTCGCCCTTGAACACTTCATAGCTGGCGCGGATCAGCCCCATTTCCTTGTAGCGGGGCTTCTTTTCCATGTTGGTGCGGATCGAATAGATGGTGTCGCCGATGAAGACCGGCTTTATGAAGCGGAGCTTGTCATAGCCGTAGGAAAAGGCATTGACGCAGTTGGTGGCGACTAGACCGAGCCCGGCCGAGAAAACGAACGCGCCCGCCACGAGGCGCTTGCCGAAGATACCTTCGCGCTCGGCGAACATCTGGTCCTGCACATAAGGGTGGATGTCGAGCACCAGGGTGTTGAAGAGATGACTGTCGCCTTCGGCCATAGTGCGCCGGAGCGAGCGGATTTTCTGGCCGATTGGCCAATCTTCATAGAACCAGTTTTCGGCATTCCATACCGGCAGCAAGGCGTGATCGGGCGGCATGTCGGCAGGGCAGGTCGAAGCGACGCCGGCGGTGGGCGGGAAGCTGGTCATTGCGCTGTTCGTCCGCTCCGGGAGAATGGCCGCACCGC
Organism: Mesorhizobium sp. M1A.F.Ca.IN.020.06.1.1; assembly: GCF_004023265.1. Taxonomy (NCBI): domain Bacteria; kingdom Pseudomonadati; phylum Pseudomonadota; class Alphaproteobacteria; order Hyphomicrobiales; family Phyllobacteriaceae; genus Mesorhizobium; species Mesorhizobium sp. M1A.F.Ca.IN.020.06.1.1. Next base: position 1,710 of record NZ_RZSR01000500.1, on the reverse strand, counting down.
TCCGGCAAGCCGGAGTCGGACGCGATCGATCCTCCAAATCTTCTTTTGTGAATACTATATTCACATATGAGATTTGCGCACAAGCCGGTCCGGTGAAATTTTGCCTGCACGATCGAACTCGGAGTTGCCTTGGATGCAGCAGGCACAGCGCCAGGCGCGGCTACTTCCGGCAGTTGCCAGCGGACTTCCGGGTCACGGCGAACGCCGCTGTGCCGGCCGGGATGGCGAGGCGCTTCTGCCAGGAAGGACCGCCACCGGCCCGAATCATACAAAACCAATGATTGTTTTAGTCAATTCTACAATTGTAACCCGCCTAAGGGTAATGCGACGATCAGTTGTAGGCGGAGGAGCACTGCACGATCCCGTCAAATCCGGCCAATAAAATTAGCTTCGATAGCGGTGTAATTCGTTAGTAATCGATCGTCAGGATAACCCGGACCTCGACATATTTGGTGCCTTTTTCTTGAGTCGATTATGGCGGTTCTCGGCGCATTCCCTCCCGGTATCGGCTGCCGGCCCTTCGACGAGAGGGATTGGGGAGGCGTGGCGGATTGCCTGCACCGGGGGTTTCCGGAGCGCAGCAGGAGCTATTGGATAGAAGCGCTGACCCGCCTGGCGCAGCGGCCAGCGGTCGTCGATTTTCCGCGATATGGGTTCGTCCTGGAGAAGTCGGGCCGGATCGTCGGCGCAGTGCTTACGCTCTATGCCAAACACAGAAGCCTGGAAGGCGATGAAATCCGCTGCAATCTCTCGAGCTGGTCCGTGGACGCGGAATTCCGGCCCTATGCCAGCCGGATGATCGCGACGGTTATCCTGCGCAAGGATGTGGTCTACACCAATATTTCTCCATCGCCCGGGACAGTGAGGCTCAACAAAGCCTTCGGTTTTCGCCTGTTTTCCGGCGGACAGATCGCCTTCTTGCCCATTCTGAATGGTATGCCGCGTCCGGACCGGGTGTTGGAAGCCCATGCGGACCTCGCCGAAATGGCTGAACTCACCGACAACGAAAGATACATATTGCTCGAGCACGCCGCGTTGGGCTGTCTTTCGCTGATCTGCGTCTGCGACGGTCTGGCGTTGCCGCTTGTGCTGAAGCCGCGCCGGATATTGCATGGGCTCGTGTCGTGCTGCCAGGTCGTCTACTGCCGATCCCACGCGGATCTGGTCAGGTGCGCCGGGGTCGTAGGCCGCTTTCTCCTGCGGCGCGGACAGCTGCTTTGCCTCGTCGATGCGATGGGCCCGGTTCCCGGTCTGTCCGGCAGGTATTTTCCGAACAAGGGGATCAAGTATTTCAAGGGTCCGAAATCGCCTTCTCCGGGAGACCTGACGTTCACCGAAATGGTGCTGTTCGGTTCCTGAACGAAATCGTGAAGCCGGTCTGGAGCCCAGCCGATCCGAAGTCAGTCCGCCGCTTCGGCTCTTGCCGCCATGCGCCAGCGTGTTCCCAGCGAGACGCCCACGAGCAGCAGACAGAAGGCGAGGGCAAGAGGGGAGTAGAAAGCCTCCTCCTGTAATACGGCATTGGCCGAAATGGTGACGATGCCGACAAAGCCGAACAGGAAATCCGGGTCGCCGGTCTGGATAAGCTGCCGTCGCAATGCCACGGCCAGCGCCGCCAGGAAGCCGAAGAAGACGAGGCTCCCCACGCCCATCTGGTAAAGCATGACACCGACCGCGCTCTCGACCGGCACGGAGGCGGCGCCTTCGGCC
>NZ_RZSR01000499.1:0-4340 GCF_004023265.1 Mesorhizobium sp. M1A.F.Ca.IN.020.06.1.1 | reverse complement strand
GGATCCAGGCGCCGGTCTGCCTGGCATCGGTCAGGTCCGAGGGCAGCCACGGCCCGAGCGCTGGGTCGCAGGCGAGCAGGACCGGATCGCCGTAGACGTAATCGCGGACATTTTCCACCGCAGGCAATCCGAGCGACGCGCGCCAGCTGTTGATCGCTTGGCCGAACAGCGCGTTCTTGGTCGCGATATCCGTCTCCCACAGCAGCCGGTTGTCGGTCACCCCGGCTGGAAGCGGATGTCCCGGATATTCATGCGGCCGGTTGTGCGCCGACGGCAGCCATATCGGACAGAAGGTGGCAAGGATGTAGCGCATGTGCCGCTGCCCGGCGACCAGCCGCGCGGCGGCACAGGACGGAAACAGGCCGCAGGCCACCACGGCATCGCAGCCTTCGGCGGCCGCCATGAGCGTATCATATTGCCTGGCGAGGATCTCGGCCGCCTGGCCGGAGATGAGCGCGGCCACGTCCTTCGGCGATTCCGATGCCCTGCGCCGCGTCATCTCCTTTACCCATTCGCGCACCGGTGCGAAGGCCGGCACCAGCTCCACACCGGCACGGGCGCACAGCGCTGCAAATTCTTCATCGCCGGGGACACTCACCCGCACCTCGGCGCCGAGCGCCTGCAGTCGCTCGCCCAGCGCCACCACCGGCTCGACATCGCCGCGCGAACCGTAAGTCGACAGTAAAATCCGCATGCAAACTCCCTTTCCTAAACTGAGGTCAAGGGCAGCGTACATACGGCATTGCCGGGGGCTTGCCGCAAGCCCGGGCTGCGCTATATATGCTTTCTGGGAGAGGGAGTTCTCCCTTTCCTCATCCGCAATTCGATGGAACCGGTCACTGCCGCTGTTGCAAGAGACGTGGCGAAGACATCAAGCGCGTGCGTCGACCGCGCCGCGCGTCAACGGCGGTAAGGACCGCAAACCGTCACGAAATCAAAGGCAGCCTACCGGCAACAAGCTGCTGCCGGCATAGTGGCGGGCGGGGTCAGCCCTGGCGGCCTTCCTGGGCGACCTGGGTGGGCGACCCGTTCAGGCGCGGCACAACGACCAGGCGCTTGATCTTCCCCTTCTTGAAGGCAGAGAGGAAGCGGCCATAATCCTTGAAGGCCACGCAGCCGCTGGATTGGGCTGGGGCGCCGCGCAGCAGATAGGTATGGGCGAGCAGACCGTTGCGGTTATATTTGTTCCTGCCGCTGGTCGGCGTCAGCCGGATGGCCTCGACGCCATGGAAGCGCGATTCACGCAGCGACAGATTGTAGGTGTCGGGCGGCGTCGGGCCGGAATTCTTGCGGTTGGCGAAGCGCGGCTGGTCGGCCATGGCGCCCTTCCCCGAATGCGCCTCCAGCTTGGAGCCATCGGGCATGTAGACCGTCGCCGTCGAGATGTCATAGACGGCGACGCCATTGCCCGTCGAAGGACTGTTGAACAGACCCCTAAAGGCGTTGCCGAGACCGCCGCGCTCGGGCGTGTCCGGCTTGGCGTAGGCGAGCATCTCGGAGGCTTGCGCCTTGCTGCGCTTGGCCGGCGCGGCCTCAATCGGCTTCGCACCCTGCACACCCGGAAGCGCCTGGTCGGAGCTCCTCAGCGAGCGCGGCGTCTGCGCACCTTCGGCGGAGTCGACAACGGTCGGCTGCGGCTTGGCCGGCTGCGGTTTGGCCGACTCCGGTTTTGCAATTTGGGGCCTTGCCGCCTGGCTTGCCTGCGGCTTGGCCGGTTCCGGCTTCCTCGCGGCATTCTGTTCAGGCGCTTCCGTCGCGCGCCCGAGGGCGGTGCGCGGCCTCAAACCAGGCACGGCGATGCTGTCGGGCAAATCATCCTGCGGCGGCAGCGAAGCGACCTGCACTTCAGCTTGTCCGTCGTCGCCGGAAGCGCCGGCCGTCATCTCAGGCGCGTCGCCGCTGGCGAGCGCGACGGCGCTCGGCACGTCGACCGTCTCTTCGGGCATGACATTGGCAAGCGCCAGCGCCAGTTCGGACGCGCGCTGAACGTCGACCTGATTTCCGCCAAAGCGTGACTCGGCCGGGCCGCTCAAGGTCAGCCCACTCCGGCCCGAACCGTTATCGGCCGCGCCGCCGAAGCGGCTTGCCGACGGCAAGCTCGCCAGCAGGACCGGAGCGTTCTCGGCGCGCCGGAAGGCATCGGCCAGTTTCTGCGGCGAAAGCCCGGCGCGCTTGATGACGCTGTCGAAACGGTCGGCGACGTCCGCGGCGGAAGCCGCGACAACCTTCTCATGCGATACGCTATCCGGTGCCGGTTTCAGCCGCGCGGCCTTGCCGTCATGCACCAAGCTGGAGGGGTTTGGCGTGGAGCTCGCAAAGCTGGCTGCGAGACTGAGGCAGCCGGCATCGCAGCCGCGGGTGAGCGAGCCCGTCTTGTGCGCGCCGTTCGCGGCAAGGCGCGGCGCCCAGGCGTTCGCGACCTTGCGGCGCTGGTCGCCAAGCACGATGCTGCGCGGCGCAAGCATGCTCTGCGGCAATCCGTTGGAGGCGGCGGTGAGCGAGGTACTCACGGAATAGAGGCCGGCCATGGTCGCGACCGACCACAGGGCCAGAGCAGCGCCGACAGCAGGCACTACAACCCAACGATGACCACCAGATTTCTTCGAAGTTACCCCCTCTTCAGGAGCGTCACCCCGGTTCTTCAAACGCAAAAACGCCATACGACCACTCTCAATCGGCATGCCGGTTTGCGGACCTGGCACCCGTCACGATCACAGCTCGCCTGGTGCCCCCTGCACCTTCACGCGTCTGTTGCCGATTGATTCAAAAGATGGACAAAGATGGTTAACCAATCCCTCCACCAATCGCCATTGTGGCGACGGTCCATACGAAAAAAGAGCCCTCCATGGTCTCCGCCACGGTAAAAATGCTCTCCCTCAGCTGCTTTGCTGCCCGTTTTTGCGGGCCGAGTCAAGCAAGCGCGAAGGTTCTACCCTTTCGGGCGATCGCCAGCTAAGAACGGATTGAGGTTAAAAAACGGCAGGAACAGCCTGGCGCGACCAGCTGCGGCATCTCTTCCAGGGCGGCAGATCGCAACGTCAACCCGATGCGGGAAGACAGCCTTCGCCGCGCCAGACAATCAAGGACGGAGCTGTCGAGCCGGATTGCGTCGCGACGGTGCGGTGCGGCGCTCCGCAAGCGATTGCAACAACTCCGCTTCGGCGCTGAAGCCGTTTTGGAAGGCTTCGAGCACGTCGGAGGCAAGCTGTTCTCTTTGGTCCCCGTCTTTTAACGCCAGACGGCGATCGTTGCACAACTGATCGAATACTTTCTGGAGGAGCTCCAGCTCGACTGGCGTGAATATTCCGCTGTGTTTGGTGAAAGCCATGACGCCTCCCTGCCCCTTACATGGGCGAAAGCGCGATCTACTCTTTCAAGCGTCCGTGCGCCTCGTCTGGGTGCGGACGACAAGGCATCCTACACCTTTCCGGCCGGCCTATCGATTCCGTCGTAGTCGTAGATCGGACTGTTCAAGCTGAACCCGCTTCCGTCGGCCAACGTCGCGGGGCGCCTTGGAGTTGTTCAACTTTTGAATCGCTTGCCCAATCCGACTGATTGTTCTTACACAGCTTCCAGCGAAATCCTGGAGCTGCTTCAATCACCGGAAAAGCGGGCGCATTCAGCGCATTTGGTCCGGATCGTCGGCAACGCCGACGTGATGCCGATAGACCATTCCCCAACCCTTCCAGCCGGTGAACAGAAGGATGAGGACAACGATCAGCGACAGGACAAGGCCAACCGGCACTACGGCTGCCTCCGCGTTGGCATATCGCGAGTACCAGTTGTAAGTTCGATGAGAACGACGACCACGTTGCCGCCGGCGTGAAACCATGCGTCCTGGAGATTGCGGATCTGGGTGTCGCCGAGGACATCGGTCAAACCGGCAAGAGCCGCCAGCACGGCCATGGTCAGACCTGCCCCCAGCAGCCAGAGCGTAGCGGTGACCCAGCCCGGATTGCCGGTTCGCCAGAAGAAAAGGTCGCAAACGAAGGTCGCGACGAAGAAGGCGATCGGGAACGGTATCAGCATTGCATGAACAGGGTGGCCGGCAATGCTTGCCGTGCTGTGCGGATTGCGAGGGATCGTGTGCTGGACCATCGTAGGGCCTCCTCGAGGCGTGGCGAGCGCCGCCCTCAGGCCACATCACAACGCATCAGGGGCTCGGCGGCAGAAAGCCGGATATATGCAAACTCCGGTTGAGCCGGAATGTTCCATAACCCGACTGCGCTGCGCGGGACGGAATTCACGCCCCGCTAGAGGCGCGTATGCCAGTGTGTGGCTCGACTCGAAAGCGAGCTGAACGATAGTGTGCTCTTGTCGCGCGTGATCCAATGCCACGC
>NZ_RZSR01000498.1:0-4342 GCF_004023265.1 Mesorhizobium sp. M1A.F.Ca.IN.020.06.1.1 | reverse complement strand
CATCTTCGACAATCGCGTCGAGCGAATGACGCAGTTCCTTCATCAGACCTTTCTGACGCGTGAGTTCGGCGATGCGCCGCTCGTAATTCAGGATCGCGCCGGTCATCGTGTTGACATCCGACGACTTGTCTGTCGACGCGGAGCCGTTCTCCATTGCCTCGACCAGGAAAGCGGCGTTGGTTGCCGTCGACCGATAGCGGTTCTCCAGCCCGGTCTTTTCCGCTTCGATCTCGGCGGAGATCTGGTCGAACAGCTTCGCCAGACGGTCGAGCCGCTGGAGATCGGTCTGCCGGTCACGCGCCGGATCCCTGGATCTAAAGCCAAAAATCGAAGCCATTCGATTGGCCTTTCGAAATTGCTGCACCGCAACATAGCTTGCCATTCTCGGGGCAAGTAGGCAACCTCGTAGTTTCGGAAAGCGGATTTTTTTGGGAACGGCGCCAGCGCTGACGCTTTTGTCGGATCATTCTGTTGCGGCATTCGTTGCCGGCATCAGGAAGCGCATCGGCGGCACCTGCTGCTTTGCAGCAATGCCGGCGCGGCGGAGCAGGGCGTCCAGCTTGTCGGCCGCCACGCCGCGAACGATCGGGATCAGATTGGACTGGCTGGCCAAGGCATAGGCGGCAGCCGATGCCAGGCCGCGCTCCGCCTTCACGTCAAGGAAATTGCGCAGCCGGTATTTGTCGCGCACATGGCGCTCGTGGCGCCGCAACGCAGCCTTCGAGCCCTCCGGCAGGTTGCCCAGCGCCAGCAAGGCCAGGTCGGCATCGGCAAGCCGCTTCAGATCCTGCGTCCTGTGGCGGCCGCTCAGCGAATCGGCGCGAACGATCGCACCATAGCCGCAGGACTTGATGATCTTGAAACGCGCGCCGCGGGCGACCGCGCGCGCATAGAGCTCGTAGTCCTCACCGAGCCGCAGGTTTTCATCGTAGCTCAGCCCGTGACGTTCGAGGAACGCCCGGCTGATCACCGGCTTGAGGAAGCCCAGTTCGCCGCGCAGCACGCGGCGACGGGAAATGTTGCCTTCGATGAAACGCTCGAAGTCGAGGAATTGTGGTTCTGGCGCGAAGGAGGGAGCCGCGACCTTGGTGGGGTCGGTCGCGGCATCGTCCCTGATCAGCATGATGTTGTCCGCCGCGAAATCCCAGTCGGGGCTGGCAAACAGCGGGCGGAAACGCCCCTCGAGGAAGAAATCGTCGGCGTCGAGGATGCTGATGAAAGGCGAAACGGAAGCCTTGATCGCGGCGTTGCGCGCAAAGGACGGACCATGGTTGACGTCGAGACGCATCACCTTGAGCCGGCCGCTGCCATCATCGGCGGCGCGCGCCACATTCTGTGTGTCGTCGGTGGAGGCGTCGTCGACCACGACGACTTCCGCCACCTCCGGCTCGCGCAGAGCCGAAGCGATGGCGACCGGTATGGTCCGCGCCGCGTTGCGGGCGGCGATGATGACGCAGACCCTTGGGGTCGTCACGGCCATGATTCACCTTTCGATTGCGTGAGTGACAGCCCGCCTATGAATGCAAAACCGATCTTCATGCGTTGCCCCGCACCGGCGCGGCCGCGGCCGGCCGCTCGAAGATCCGCCGGCTGAGATCGGCGGAAGCCGCCCAGCCGGCCTCAGTCAGATAGCGCACCGGCTCGCGACCGCAGAGCTCCCACAGCACCGTCCGCCGCTGCGGCCAGCGCAACGAGGACAGCCAGGGCGCGATCACCATGTGGAAGAGGTCGGCATTGTCGATGCGCGCCAGGATCCGGGTGGCGCGGTCCGAAAGCAGCGTGCCGGTACCGCCAAGCAGAACATCGGCCGCGCGCAAAGCAAGCAGCAGCGTGTCGGCGAGGCCCTGCTCAGCGGCATGGTCGAGCAGTTTCTGCTGCTCGGCTTCGTTCAGCCGGCCGGCCGCGGCTCTGACGTCGCAGACATAGCCGGCGCAGGGCTCGCGGTTGAAGAAGGCTTTGGCGACGCTGATGCAGGACAAGAGCAACGTGTCGGACGCCGATATCAGGGGCATGGAGGCGCCCGCAACCTTGACCTCGCGCTTGCGGCGCAGGAAGCCGTCGATGTCGCGCGGGCTCGGCGAGCCCGGCTGCTGCAGCCGATAATGGAGATCGACCGTTGCGGCCCGCACGCCATCGTCGCGGACCATGTGCTGCTCGCCGAGGAAACGCACCCACCAGACCGACCGGGACTTGCCGGCGACCTCGTAGCCGGCCGAGCGAAGGGCTTCGCGGGCGGCAGCGAAGCCGGACGGGCAAACCAGAATATCGACGTCGCCGGACGGCTTCATGAAATGGTCGCCGTAGAGCAGTTGCTGCTGGAGCGGTCCCTTCAGGAAGACGAAGTCGATCTGCCTGTCCTGCAACACCTGATGGATGGCGATCGAATCGCCGATGGAGGCGGCATTCATCGACATGGTACGCCGGCGATACCCATCGAGCCATGCGAGCAATTCGGGAGGCGTCGGGCCGGTGGCCCCATGCGAGAGAGCCTTGAGCAAAAAGACCGCGACCTTGTTCAACCTCGCAATGTCGGTAACGTCGGCCACGCAGATTGCCGGAGCCGGCATACCGCCATGGTCGACTGCTCGCACTGTTGGATTGAAGAACAGCCGCAGACAGGCCTGCACATAGGCGACTTCGTCGGCACTGCCGGCCGCACGCAGCCTGTCGTAAGAAGCGTCCTGCACGGCCATGCCCGTTGTCGTCTCTCCGCAAAACCGCCCGCGGCGGCGTTTATACCGCAACTGCGAAGAAAAGCATCGCCAAAAAATCAGGAGCGCCATCCAGCGCCTTCCCAAGCCGCCTCGCGCCTGCAACCTGAGCGTTCATATCCGCTCATCGCCGATCACTTTTGAAGACAAATCCGGCGGCGGCGAAGTGAGCCGGCAATCTGCTATTTTCTGAAGTGTTTTCATCGCAATTCCCACATAGCCACTTAAGCTCACGAACTTACCTCAATCAAATCATATGCTTACTTAGACGGCAAAAAGGCGATGTTGAACGTTCGAGTGGTGTTCGCCCGAGATGCAAAAAGCCGACGGTGTCATCACCGACGCAGGCATGCGCAACCAAGAATTGATTACTGCCTGGTAAATCAGGCTTGACTCATAAATGTTGCCGTGCAGCAATTGCAATGCAGCATAGCAATATGCTGGCGGCATTCCGACGCCGCTTCCAGTCTTAATTGGAGAATAGAATGGAACAGAATGTTGAAAAGCAAGAGTACGAGACCCCAAGCCTGACGGTTCACGGTTCGATCGAAACGATCACGCAGGGTGCCTCCGGGACCACGGCGCTTGACGCGGCATTTCCCGCGCACACACCGGTCGGTGAGCTCACCTTCTCCTGAGCTTGCAGCGCCCGGAGTTGTCGCAGTTGGGGCTCCGGGCGTTCTCTTTCTTCAAACGGTGAACCGGGGCCCTGTCCTGGGCTCCCTGAGGATCGCAGGCAACCGATCCCGGTCGAGGTCACGCAAGCGTTCAACAATGAGGTTTTAGGATGCACTGGAACCCATCGAACCATGACCGCGTGGTCGCGAGCGGCGATGCCGTGGCTTGTGAATTCGGCAACGGACTGGCGCTGCTCCATCTTAAATCCAACATCTACTACAGCCTGAACGGCGTCGGCGCCTACATTTGGGAGCTGATCCAGGAGCCACGACCGATCCCCGACATAACAAGCGCGGTGCTCGCCCGCTATGATGTCGGTACAGAACGCTGCAAGGCCGATGTCGAGGGCTTGCTCAAGGGACTGATCGAAGCCGGGCTTGCGAGTTTCCACCATGAGGAACTGGCCTAGGGTCCTCTCGCTTAGCGGCCCGGAGGCGCTGTTTCTGGCGCGCCGCCTGGCAGTGGTCAGCCTGGTACGGCTGGGGCTTATGCTTTCGTCCTATAATCGCATGCGCGCGCTGGTGACTCGACTGGAAGCGAGGAATGACGCTGGCATCGCCGATCTGCGGCGCGTCGCATGGGGCGTTGCCGCTGCTGCGCGATACGTGCCGGGCGCCAGCTGCCTTACCCAGGCGCTCGCCGGACAGTATCTGCTTGCCCGCCAGGGCAAGGCCTCCACGATCAGCATCGGCATCGCGCGCGACCCCGGCGCCGATCTCAAGGCGCATGCCTGGCTGATCAGCGGCGACCACATCGTGCTTGGCGGCTCGATCAACGGCTTTGCCCATCTTGTCGATCACGGACACTAGGCGATGAGCGGCGTCGCCGGAATTCTGCTCAGACAGGATGGCAGCCCAGCGGCGGCGGCCGACATCCAGCAGATGCTGGCGCGCATGCGCCACCGGGCGCGCGACGGCAGCTCATGGTGGACGGACAGACACGCAGCACTAGGC
>NZ_RZSR01000497.1:0-4345 GCF_004023265.1 Mesorhizobium sp. M1A.F.Ca.IN.020.06.1.1 | reverse complement strand
GGCCAGTACAAGGACGGCATGCCCGGTGGCGGAGAAAACCCGCTCGGCGCGCGCGCCATCTACCTCTATGACGGCAAGAAGGACACGCATCTGCGCATCCACGGCACCATTGCACCGCAGTCGATAGGAACCAGCGCTTCCAACGGCTGCTTCCGCATGATCAACGAGCACGTCATGGATCTCTACAGCCGCGTCAAGATCGGCACCAAGGTCGTTATTATCTAACGCGTTGAAGCAAACTGCCGAAAGGGCCGGCACCACCGGCCCTTTTTCTTTGATCAAAGCGCGTCGCGTTGAAAGACGCTGGTGCCGCGCTTTCGAGTTTCTGTTCTGATGCCTGCCGTTCTCCCAAAACCACTGCACAGTTTTGGGCGGCATGCTTCAGAGAAATGCCCGTCCGGACATAGCGCCATCTGGGAAAAAGCCTTCGCGGCGGTTTTTTCTCTGGCGGAATCAATCAGGCCGCGTTAAGCGATGACTCCCATGGCGCGATATGTATTCATCACAGGCGGCGTGGTTTCCTCACTCGGAAAAGGCATCGCTGCAGCAGCTCTTGGGGCTCTTCTGCAGGCGCGTGGCTATCGCGCGCGGATCAAGAAGCTCGATCCCTACCTCAATGTCGACCCCGGAACGATGTCGCCGTATCAGCATGGCGAAGTGTTCGTGACCGACGACGGCGCCGAGACCGATCTCGATCTCGGCCATTATGAGCGTTTTACCGGCCGCTCGGCCAACCAGCAGGACAACATCACCACCGGCCGCATCTACAAGAACATCATCGAGCGCGAGCGGCGTGGCGACTATCTCGGCGCGACCGTGCAGGTGATCCCGCACGTCACCGACGAGATCAAGCATTTCGTCCTTGAAGGCAATGACGATTACGACTTTGTGCTGTGCGAGATCGGCGGCACTGTCGGCGACATCGAGGCGATGCCGTTCCTAGAGGCGATTCGCCAGCTCGGCAACGACCTGCCGCGCAACAACGCGGTCTATGTGCATCTCACCCTGATGCCGTACATCCCTACCGCCGGCGAATTGAAGACCAAGCCGACGCAGCATTCTGTCAAGGAATTGCGCGGCATCGGCATCGCGCCCGACATCCTTCTGGTGCGCGCCGACCGGCCGATCCCCAAGGAAGAGCGCCGCAAGCTTTCGCTGTTCTGCAATGTGCGCGAGAGCGCCGTCATCCAGGCGCTCGACGTGCCGCACATCTACGACGTGCCGATGGCGTATCACAAGGAAGGGCTGGATTCCGAGGTGCTTGCAGCCTTCGGCATCGATCCGGCGCCGAAGCCGCGGATGGAGCCGTGGCAGGCGCTCTCCAGCCGCATCCACAATCCGGAAGGCGAGGTGACGATTGCCGTCGTCGGCAAATACACCGGCCTCAAGGACGCCTACAAATCGCTGATCGAGGCGCTGTCGCATGGCGGGCTTGCCAACCGCGTCAAGGTCAAGCTCGACTGGATCGAGAGCGAGATCTTCGAGAAGGAAGACCCGACGCCGTGGTTGGAGAAGGTGCACGGCATTCTCGTTCCCGGCGGTTTCGGCGAGCGCGGCTCCGAGGGCAAGATCCTGGCCGCGAAGTTCGCGCGCGAGCGCAAGGTGCCTTACTTCGGCATCTGCTTCGGCATGCAGATGGCCTGCATCGAGGCTGCGCGGTCGCTCGCCGGCGTCGAGCATGCCTCTTCCACCGAATTCGGCCCGACCGAGGAGCCGGTCGTCGGCCTGATGACGGAATGGCTGAAGGGCAACATGCTGGAGAAGCGCAGGGCTACCGGCGATCTCGGCGGCACCATGCGCCTCGGCGCTTATCAAGCCGACCTCGCCAAGGGGTCGAAGATCGCCGAGATCTACGGCGACACGCAGATCTCCGAGCGCCACCGGCACCGCTACGAGGTGAACATCGACTACAAGCAGCGGCTTGAGGATTGTGGCCTGGTCTTTGCCGGCATGTCGCCAGACGGGGTGCTGCCGGAGACGGTGGAATATCCCGACCATCCCTGGTTCATCGGCGTGCAGTACCACCCGGAACTGAAGAGCCGCCCGCTCGAACCGCACCCGCTGTTTGCAAGCTTCATCGAAGCGGCGGTGGAGCAGTCGCGGCTGGTTTAAACGATCGGCCGGCGACCATGCGAACTTACGTCGCGCTGCTCTACAGCATCATCCTGGGCGAGGGGCGGCGCGTTGTCATGTCCGACCTCAAGGCGATGGCCGAAGCCATCGGGCTGAAAAACGTCCGCACGCTGGTCGCCACGGGTAATCTGGTCTTCGAGGCGCGGACGGCCAGCGTTTCCGGTCTCGAACGGCGGCTGGAAAAGGCCTTCGAAGAGACTTTCGGCCGCCATGTCGATATCATCGTGCGCGACGCAGAAGACTGGCTGAAGCTTGCTGCCGCCAATCCGTTCCCGGACGAATCGGCAAAAGCCGGCGATCAGGTTGCGGTGCGGGTGATGCGCCGGCCGGCGCCTGAAGAAGCCGCAGCGGCTCTTACAGCCTATGCCGCCGCGGACGAGAAGGTGCTGTCGGTCGACGGCGATATTTGGGTCGTCTTTTCGCGCGAGCGGCCAAGCTCGCGGCTGCTCGCCGCAGCAAACCACAAGTGCATGGGGATCGGCACATCGCGCAACTGGAACACGGTGCGCAGACTGTCCGAGATGGTCGCCAAATAGGTTGAAATAAGGGTGGCTTTCGCCGCCCCGACTACTCAAGTCTCAACCCTCCGCGCCGGAGCAGGGCGAATCCGATTCCTCGATCGTTCACCGAAATCTGAGGCAGGCGACCGTTCCGATGAAAGGCCGCTGAGAAACACCTTCACGCAATCTGGAGATGATTCTCGTTTCGGGAAGCTGGCAAAACGGGGGATTTGATAAGATTTGCTGAAGTCTACATGTCAGGGGGCATCGTGAGTTTGTAAGTAAATCTCAGCCAGGCTTACAAGCGCCTAGCACGACACGGGCGTGGACTACACCGAAGAAGAACTGGGCTCGGCCGGGGTAGGGATGGCAAGCTTCTTTCGGACAGCACCTCAATGCGGGGGCGATAATCGCAATACCGTTCCAAGACAGCCAAGAGCTGGCCATACCGGCACGCGATTCCTGTTGCAACTCATCGGTTCATATTAGAGCGATGCCGGGAAAGCCCGACACAGAGTTCCGCCGTGCTTCAAACGAGGAGACGGAGCGGCTCACAACGGGTGAGCCGCTGCAAAATTGTCGAGCCGTCTCGGCTCTTATCGGGCATTCAGTGGGGGTTGGGCGGCGTATACGGCTGGCCAAGAGCCTCTGAAACCGCAACAAATACACGCGTTGCAGGCGAAGAGCAGACCGTGTCGCGTGGATCGTCGGTCAGCGTCGGCTCCGCCTTGCAATCGCCGGAAGCAATGTCGCTGTTGGTCTGGACCACGGCGGCTATGTCCGCACCTGCCTTGTAAAACAAGGTCGTGTTGTAGCCTGGCAGTTCGCCCGTATGGCCCACCCAGCCGCCGATGCAACCGACGCCGATCCCGTAGCCGGCCGCGCCCGGGAAGGTCAGCCGCTCCTTCTGCGCAGCTGCCCCCAGCAAGCCGTTCCCGGTGCCCAGTGCCCGAGCATAAACCAGCAAATCGTCGATATTGGAAATCAGTTCCCCTGCAGTCCATCCCCAGGATGGGTTCCAGTTCGTCGCGTTGCTTGGTGCATCCGGCTTGGCAAAATCCCCCTGCAGGGTAAAGCCCTGAGCATAGGGCACCGGCATATCCACCGAGTCACCCGGCCAGGACGTGTTCTTGAGCTTCAGCGGATCAAAGATCTGCTCCTTGAAAACCTCGCCGACGGTCTTTCCAGTAACCTGCTCCATGACCATGCCGAGCAGGATAGTGTTGGTGTTCGAATAGTTGAACGAGGCTCCGGGCTCGAAGAGAGGCGATTCAGCCACGCCGATGGCCACCAGCTCCTTGGGCGTGAAGATCGTTTGAGGCTTGGAGAACAAGACATCTTGGAATTTTGCACTTTGGGTATAGCTCGCAATGCCGCTGGTCATATCGGCGAGCTGGCGGAGCGTGATCCGATCGCCATTGGGGATGCCGGGTACGTATTTCTGGATCTTGTCGTCAAGCGACAGCTTCCCAGCTTCGGCCAGCTGCATGATCGCTGTGCCGGTGAATGTCTTGGTAACTGAACCGATGCGCGTGTGCATCCCCACAGCCATGGGTGTGCCGGCGGAAGGGTCGGCCTTGCCATACGCCGCCTTCCATATTCCGGAAGGTGTCACCACGCCGACGATGACACCCGGTGCCGCCGTCTTGGGCAGCGCGGATCGAACCGCAGCGTCAAGCTTCGCGCTGAGCTTCGAGGGCAGCGGCGTTGCC
>NZ_RZSR01000496.1:0-4357 GCF_004023265.1 Mesorhizobium sp. M1A.F.Ca.IN.020.06.1.1 | reverse complement strand
GGCATGGATGCGGCCCGGCGGAACCAGAAGGCGACGCCGTGATGCTTCGGCAGGTGGGCTTCGAGCGGCGACAGCGCGCCCACGCGCTTGCGCAGGCTATCGATGCCGTCTTCCTTGCCGCCAGCGACGACGATCAACCCGCCGGGCGCGACGCGCTCGATGGCTTCGGCGATGCGCAGCTCGTTCTGGCCGCGATGCCGGCCGGCCAGCACAAGGGCAGCATCGAAGGCCGAGCCTTCCGCCCGCGGCGTGACCGAATAGCCGGCTGCCTGCAGAGCACGAAAATGCGGCCGAAAGCCTTGCACGAGATGCAGCGCCGCAGCGACGCCGCCGGGCAAACGGAAACCAGGCTCAGCGCCAAGAAAGAGGATCCGGGCATCGCTTCGCGGCCAAGGCAGCGCTTCGGCCTCGAACGGATAGAACAGCGTCTTCAGCGGCTCAGCGGCCATTCACCTACCCTTGAAGGGCGCTTGAAATAGAAACGGGCGCGACCTTGCAGCGCGCCCGTTTCAATCATGCGGTCAGGCCAATCAGGCGGCGTCTTCCTCGCCTTCCGGCTTCTTCTTTTCCTGAACGATTTCCTTGCCGGTCGCCTGGTCGACGACCTTCATCGACAGGCGCACCTTGCCGCGCTCGTCGAAGCCCATCAGCTTGACCCAAACCTTGTCGCCTTCCTTGACGACGTCGGAGGTCTTGGCGACGCGCTCATTGGCGAGCTGCGAGATGTGGACGAGGCCGTCGCGCGGGCCGAAGAAGTTGACGAAGGCGCCGAAGTCGGCCGTCTTAACGACGGTACCTTCGTAGATCTCGCCGACTTCCGGCTCGGCGACGATGGTGTGGATCCACTTCTTCGCCGCCTCGATCTCCTTGGCGTTGGCCGACGCGATCTTGACCGTGCCGTCATCCTCGATGTTGATCTTGGCGCCGGTCTTCTCGACGATCTCGCGGATCACCTTGCCGCCGGAGCCGATGACGTCGCGGATCTTGTCGGTCGGGATGTGCATGACCTCGATGCGCGGCGCGAATTCGCCGAGCTCGGCGCGCGAGGAAGATATGGCATGCGCCATCTCGCCCAGGATGTGCAGCCGGCCTTCCTTGGCCTGGCCGAGCGCGATGCCCATGATCTCCTCGGTGATGCCATCGATCTTGATGTCCATCTGCAGCGAGGTGACGCCGTTGGCGGTGCCGGCGACCTTGAAGTCCATGTCGCCGAGATGGTCCTCGTCGCCAAGGATGTCGGAGAGCACCGCGAAGCGCTCGCCTTCCTTGATCAGGCCCATGGCAATGCCGGCCACGGGCTTGGCGATCGGCACGCCGGCATCCATTAGCGCCAGCGAGGTGCCGCAGACGGTCGCCATCGAGGACGAGCCGTTCGACTCGGTGATCTCCGAGACGACGCGCAGCGTGTACGGGAACTGGTCCGCCGAAGGCAGCATCGGGTGGATCGCGCGCCAGGCAAGCTTGCCGTGGCCGATCTCGCGGCGGCCCGGCGAGCCCATGCGGCCGGTTTCGCCAACCGAATAGGGCGGGAAGTTGTAGTGGAGGAGGAACTTCTCCTTGTACATGCCGGTCAGCGAATCGACGAACTGCTCATCCTCGCCGGTGCCGAGCGTGGCAATGACCAGCGCCTGAGTCTCGCCGCGGGTGAACAGCGCCGAACCATGGGTACGCGGCAGGACGCCGACTTCGGCGACGATCTTGCGCACGGTCTTCAGGTCGCGGCCGTCGATGCGCGAGCCGGTGTCCAGGATGTTCCAGCGTACGACCTTGGCCTGGAGCTCCTTGAAGACGCTTGCGATCTGCTCGGACGAATATTTCGGATCCTCGCCTTCGGCCGGCGTGAACGCGGCCTTGACCTTCGCCTTGACGGCGTCGACGGCCGCGTAGCGGGACTGCTTCTCGATGATCTTGTAGGCGTCGCGAAGCTCGTCGCCGACAACCTTCAGCATCTCGCCTTCGAGCTGCGAATGGTCCGGCGCGGTGAAGTCGCGCGGATCCTTGGCGGCGACCTCGGCCAGCTTGATGATGGCGTCGATCACCGGCTGGAAGCTTTTGTGACCGAACACGACGGCGCCGAGCATGAGCTCCTCGCTGAGCTCCTTGGCCTCGGATTCGACCATCAGCACGGCGTCGGCGGTGCCGGCGACGACGAGGTCGAGCTTCGATTCCTCCATCTCGTCGATATGCGGATTGAGCACATACTCGCCGTTGATGTAGCCGACGCGGGCGCCGCCGATCGGGCCCATGAAGGGCACGCCGGACAGCGTGAGCGCGGCCGAGGTAGCGACGATCGACAGGATGTCCGGATCGTTCTCGAGATCGTGCTGGACGACGGTGACGACGATCTGGGTGTCGTTCTTGTAGCCGTCAGCAAACAGCGGGCGGATCGGGCGGTCGATCAGGCGGGAAACCAGCGTTTCCTTCTCGCTCGGACGGCCCTCGCGCTTGAAGTAGCCGCCCGGAATTTTGCCGGCGGCATAGGTCTTTTCCTGGTAATTGACGGTGAGCGGGAAGAAATCGAGGCCGGGCTTCGGCTCCTTCATCGAAACGACGGTGGCGAGAACCACGGTCTCGCCGTAGGTGGCGAGCACCGCGCCGTCAGCCTGGCGAGCGATCTTGCCGGTTTCCAGGATGAGCGGACGGCCGCCCCATTCGATTTCCACTTTGTGTTGATTGAACATATCTTGTCCTTCATGTGCGGAAAGGGCCGCGCCGTCTCAACGGTCGCGGAGCATCCCTTCCCTGGCTTCCTTCGGGCAGCCACGGGCAAGACAACGGGAAGCTCGACAGGTGGCGATTGCCGAGCGAGCATCCTGCAATCCTGCCCCATGACCGTCCATGGGCGGTTCCGAACGGCCCTTTGCGCTTCCGGAACCGGGTCTGGCCGACCGGTCGGCCGGCCTTTTGCGCACGACGCCGGAACCCCCTGTTTCCGAGACGCGCCATGCGCGAATGCGAATTTCGAGAGCGCGGCGCGCTCCACTCCAGCATCGGGCACCGGAGCGACCGGTCCGCCAATGCGCGACCGGCGGGCTCTCCGCAGAGAGCCCGCCGGTCAATTCGTCAGCGACGGAGACCGAGCTTGTCGATCAGCGTCTGATAGCGCGTGTCATCCTTGCGCTTGAGGTAATCAAGCAGGCTGCGGCGCTGGGAAACGAGAGCAAGCAAACCACGGCGGGAATGGTTATCCTTCTTGTGGTCCTTGAAGTGCTCCGTCAGGTTCTTGATGCGCTCGGAAAGGATGGCAACCTGGACTTCCGGGGACCCGGTATCGCCCTTCGCGGTCGCGAATTCGGCCATCAGTTCTTTTTTGCGATCGGCAGTAATCGACATCGTGTTTTTCCTTATCTGTTCGAGGAAACGGGACGCCCTCAGCCGGGATGTCGTCCAGCAGGGGCCGGTGCAAGCAGCGCGTCAGGGCGCGAAGCTGCCGCGCATATAGTGCAATTTCCCGCAAAACACCAGACTAATTGTCAAGCCGGCTTGTCGCATGTCCTGCCGCAAAAACAGAGGGTTCTGCTGCTACAGCCACTTCTTCCATTTGAAGAAGGCGACGAGCCCGACAGCAACGACCAGCATGAACAAAAGTGCCGCCGGGTAGCCGTAGTAGGCCTTGAGCTCCGGCATGTTCCAGGGCGAGCTATCCGGGTCGAAGTTCATGCCCCAGACACCGACGAGGAAGGTGAGCGGCATGAAGATCACCGAGACGATGGTCAGATAGGAGATGACGTCGTTGGTGCGTGCCTGGGTCAGCGACAGATGCATTTCGATCAAGCCGGTCAGCATGTCGCGCTGGGTCTCGACCAGTTCGATCAGCCGCAGCGCATGGTCGAGCGTATCGTTGAAGAATATCTTGGTCTCGGCCTGCACGAAGGGCACGTCGTTGCGGATCAGCGTCGCCAGCGCGTCGCGCATCGGCCACAGAACGCCCTTCAGCACATTGGCGTCGCGCCGCAATTCGTGCAACTGCCGCATCTGGTGCTTGTGGGGCGTGTTGAGCATCTGGTCTTCGATGCCGTCGACCAATTCGCTCACCGTCTCGATCGGCGGGAAATAGCTGTCGACGATGGCGTCGATCAGCGCATAGGCGAGATAGTCGGCGCCGCGCGAGCGCAGCCGGTTGGGCATGGGAGCCGCGATGCGCTTGCGCACTGGATCGAACGGGTCGCCCTCGCGCTCCTGAAAGGTGACGACGAAATTCTCGCCGAAGAACACCGCGATCTGCTCGTAGCGATGCGCGGCGACATCGTCGATCATGCGCATGACGACGAAGGCGTGGTCCTCGAAGAAATCCACCTTCGGCCGCTGGCCGGTGTTGACGACATCCTCGAGCGCCAGCGGATGAAGGTCGAAAATC
>NZ_RZSR01000495.1:0-4364 GCF_004023265.1 Mesorhizobium sp. M1A.F.Ca.IN.020.06.1.1 | reverse complement strand
GCGTATTGTGGCCGACGGGATGATCGACGGTCATCTTGCCTCGTGACGATGGTCGGAAAACGAAGCTCAGAAATAGACCCTGGCGCAGTTTTGTCGAGTGACCGTTTGGTGTAAAGAGCGCGGACTTTAGAATTCCCTCACCAGCAAAGCCTACTGCCCACCCGAATTGATAGGAAAAACGACGGAATGCGCACAGATACCGGCCATGTCTTCAAGCTCGAAGACTACCGCCCCAGCGACTATCTCATTCCGCGGACCAGCCTCGATTTCCGTCTGTCTCCGGATGCCACCCGCGTCACTGCCGTGCTCACCGTCGAGCGACGCCAGGGGGTCGCCGCTTCTACGCAGCTGGCGCTCGACGGCGACGGGCTGAAGCTGCTCGGCGTTGCCATCGACGGGCAGGTTCTCCCGGAAGCCGACTATCAGGCCACGCCCGACCAGCTGACCATTCCGACGCCGCCGGCGGCACGGCGCTTCGAGCTTCGTCTCGAGACCGAGAGCGCGCCGTCCAGCAACGAGGCGCTGATGGGCCTTTATCGCTCCAACAATGTCTATTGCACCCAATGCGAGGCGGAGGGGTTTCGCCGCATTACCTATTTCCTCGATCGTCCAGACGTCCTCTCGGTCTACACCGTGCGCATCGAGGCGCCGCACAACGAGGCGCCGCTGCTGCTGTCCAACGGCAACCCCGTAGAAAGCGGGGCGCTCGCGGATGGCCGGCACTATGCCGTCTGGCACGACCCCTTCCCGAAGCCTTCCTATCTCTTTGCGCTGGTGGCTGGCGCGCTCGGCAAGGTCGCGGGAAGCTTCACCACCCTATCCGGCCGCAAGGTCGAGCTCGGCATCTATGTCGAGCCCGGCAAGGAGCGGCTCGCCGGCTACGCGATGGATGCGCTGAAGCGCTCGATGAAATGGGACGAGGAGGTCTTCGGCCGCGAATACGACCTCGACGTCTTCAACATCGTCGCCGTGTCAGACTTCAACATGGGCGCCATGGAGAACAAGGGCCTCAACATCTTCAACGACAAATATGTGCTTGCCGACGAGGAGACGGCGACCGATGCCGATTTCGCCAACATCGAGGCGATCATCGCGCATGAATATTTCCACAATTGGACCGGCAACAGAATCACTTGCCGCGACTGGTTCCAGCTCTGCCTGAAGGAAGGGCTGACGGTTTACCGCGACCACGAATTCTCGGCCGACCAGCGCTCGCGCGCGGTAAAGCGCATCGCCGAGGTGCGCACGCTGCGCGCGCATCAGTTCCCCGAGGACCAGGGGCCATTGGCGCATCCGGTCAGGCCGCGCCGCTACCGCGAGATCAACAACTTCTACACGGCAACAGTCTACGAGAAGGGCTCGGAAGTGGTGCGCATGATCCGCACCATCCTCGGAGCGGAAACCTTCCGAGCCGGTATGGACCTCTATTTCGAGCGGCATGACGGCGAAGCGGCGACGATCGAGGACTTCCTCAAAGTGTTCGAGGACGTCTCGGGCCGAGACCTCGGGCAGTTCGCGCTCTGGTACCATCAGGCCGGCACGCCGAACCTGACGGTGAGTTCCTCCTACAATGCGGCGGCCAAGGCATTCACGCTGGAGATCGAACAGTCGGTGCCGCCGACGCCGTCGGAAAGCCGCAAGCGACTGATGCATATTCCCCTCGCCTTCGGCCTGGTCGGCGCCGGCGGCAAGCCTGTCGCCTGGACAGCCGTCGATGGCGCCACCGTCGAGGACGGCATCATCCATGTCCGAAAGCGGCGGCACACGGTGCGCTTCTCGGGGGTTTCGGAGCGGCCTTCGGTGTCGCTCAACCGCGGCTTCTCGGCGCCGATCACGCTCTCGGTGCAGCAGAAGGCCGACGACCAGTTCTTCCTGGCCAGCCATGACAGCGATCCTTTCTCGCGCTGGCAGGCCTTCAACACGCTGCTCACCGACGCGCTCATAGCGGCGTTCCGCCAGCTGCTGGGCGGCAAAGAGTCGGCCTTCGACGCAAAGCTCGCCGAGCTTGCCGGAAGCATTGCCCGCGACGATACGCTGGAGCCGGCCTACCGGGCGCTGGCTCTGTCGCTGCCCGGCGAGGCCGATATTGCGCGCGACATCGGCCAGGGCATCGATCCCGACGCCATTTTCGTCGCCCGCGAGGCGCTGGCGCGGACGATTGCCATGGCGAATCGCGAGATCTTCTCGGCCCTTTACGCCAGCCTGGCCGACAACGGTCCGTTCACGCCCGACTCGGCAAGCGCTGGGCGCCGCGCGCTGCGCAACATCCTGCTCGATTACCTGTCGCTCCTGCCCGATGGCGCGGCGCTTGCCGCGCGGCATTTCAACGCCGCCACCAACATGACCGACCGCGCCGCGGCGCTGACCGTGCTGGCGCACCGTCATGCCGGCTCCGCGCAAGCGGAGGAGGCACTGTCGGCCTTCGAGATGAGATACCGCGGCGATGCGCTGGTGCTCGACAAATGGTTCCAGATCCAGGCCGGAGTGCCGGGACCGCTGACCGTCGAAAACGTGCGCGCGCTGATGCAGCACCCTGCCTTCTCGATCGCAAATCCGAACCGGGTGCGCTCGCTGATCGGCACCTTCTCCAGCGCCAACCAGACCGGCTTTCATCTTTCCGGCGGCCAAGGCTACCGCTTCTTCGCCGAGACCGTGCTGGAGGTCGAGAAGCGCAACCCGCAAGTGGCAGCACGGCTGGCGACGGCGCTCAGGTCCTGGCGCTCGCTGGAACCGGTCCGGCAGAACAAGGCAAGGCAGGCACTGCTGCAGATCGCGAACGCCGACAACCTGTCGGCCGACTTGCGCGACATCGTGGAGCGGACGCTGGTGTGATTAGCAATCTCCCCCCTCGTGGGGGAGATCAGCAGTTTCGACGAATTTCAATCAACTTTTAATCTTTTTTGGCCGCGCCTCTGGACAAGGCGAATCACCTTTGATTCCTTATTGACGATTCGGACGTGCGGCGTAGCCGGATCGTCAAGTATGCGGCAAATCGGGGAGTGCCATTTATGGCCAAGACGGACGCGTGGGGCGCGCCCGGAGGGAGAGCTTTTGCGCGTCGCGAGGCAAGGAGCGGCGGGCCTGCCGGCAATGCGCGTCTGATCGCCGAACCCGCCTACCAGCGGCTGCTGGCGGCGGAACCGCTGCTGCGCCGCTCCATCCCCGCACTGATCATCATCTTCCTGATCGTCATCGCCGCACTGCGCTTCCTGTCGCTGGTGAACGACCGCGACGAGGTCGAACGCGACGCCAAGTCGGTGCTGGCGTTAGCCGCCGGCCAGATGGCACAGGCGATTACGGCCGACCCGAACGCAGCCGGCGTGAATGCGACGGACCTTCTGGAGAAGACCAGCCGCCAGGGCGCCATGGGTCGCAGCCACGTGCTGGCCATCACCGACGGCGCTTTCAAGATCGTCGCGGTATCGCCGTTGTCGACCGGCTGGCAGGGACGCTCGCTGGACAGCCTCGTGCTCGGCGGCCAGCCGCTGTTCATGTTCGGCGACCGCGCCGGCGTTATGGATGTCAGCATCGGCGGCAAGGACTGGTTCGCCGCCGTCAGCCTCACCGGCGACCGCAAGAACGCCGCGGCGATGCTGGTGCCCAAGGAGGCGGTGTTCGACAGCTGGCGCAAGACGGTGTCGCTCAATGTCACGTTGTTCGTGCTGACGGCCGGCGTGCTGATCGTCATCCTTTACGCCTATTTCGGCCAGGCGGCGCGCGCCCAGGCGGCCGACCGCATCTATCTCGAAGCGCATCAGCGCATCGACATGGCGCTGGTGCGCGGCCGCTGCGGGTTGTGGGACTGGGACATGGTGCGCGGCAAGATGTACTGGTCGCGCTCGATGTACGACATGCTAGGCTACGAGCCTTGCGACACAATGCTGTCCTTCGGCGAGGTCGACGAGATCATCCATCCCGACGACGGCGACCTCTTCGAGCTCGCCAACCGCATCGTCGAGCGCGAGATCGACCATATCGACCAGGTGTTCCGCATGCGCCACGCCGACGGCCAATGGGTGTGGATGCGCGCCCGCGCGCAGGTGATCGACCCGGAAGCGCCCGAGATCCAGCTGATCGGCATCGCCGTCGACGTCACCGAGCAGCGGCATCTCGCGCTGCGCTCGGAAGCGGCGGACATGCGGCTGCGCACGGCGATCGAGAACATCAACGAATCCTTCGTGCTATGGGATGCCGCCGAACGGCTGATCATGTGCAACTCCAAATTCCAGCAGGACAACGGGCTCTCGGACCGCGACGTGATGCCGGGCGCAACCCGCGACATGCTGGAGGAGCGCATGCTCGCCTTCGCCTCCGAGCGCAGGCTGGCCAACGCCAACGGGCCGCATGGCGGTGTGACGCTGGAG
>NZ_RZSR01000494.1:0-4380 GCF_004023265.1 Mesorhizobium sp. M1A.F.Ca.IN.020.06.1.1 | reverse complement strand
GTCAAGGAGCCGCAGCCCAACGAATGGGTGCAGCTGCGCGACGGCCAGATCCTCTACACCTACCTCCACCTCGCCCCGGATCCGGAGCAGACCAAGGGCCTGCTCGCTTCGGGCGTCACGGCGATCGCCTATGAGACGGTCACCGACGACCGTGGCGGTCTTCCCCTGCTCGCACCGATGTCGGAAGTCGCCGGCCGCCTGTCGATCCAGGCCGGCGCGACCGCGCTGCAGAAAGCCAATGGCGGCCGCGGCGTGCTGCTCGGCGGCGTTCCCGGCGTGCTGCCCGGCAAGGTCACCGTGCTCGGCGGCGGCGTCGTCGGCCTGCATGCTGCGAAGATGGCTGCCGGCCTCGGCGCCGACGTCACCATCATCGACCGCTCGATCCCGCGCCTGCGCCAGCTCGACGACATTTTTGGCGGCCGTGTCCATACCCGCTACTCGACCGTCGAGGCGCTCGAAGACGAGTGCTTCTCGGCTGACATCGTCGTCGGCGCCGTGCTGATCCCGGGCGCTGCCGCACCCAAGCTGGTCACCCGAGAAATGCTCTCCGGCATGAAGAAGGGCTCGGTGCTCGTCGACGTCGCCATCGACCAGGGCGGCTGCTTCGAGACCTCGCACGCCACGACCCATGCCGACCCGACCTATGAGGTCGACGGCGTGATCCACTACTGCGTCGCCAACATGCCGGGCGCGGTTCCGGTTACCTCGGCACACGCGCTGAACAACGCCACCCTGCATCACGGCCTGCAGCTCGCCGACAAGGGCCTGAAGGCGCTGGTCGACGACCATCACCTGCGCAACGGCCTCAATGTCCACAAGGGCAAGATCACCAATCGTGCCGTCGCCGAAGCGCTGGGTTACGAGATGGTCGAACCGAAGGCGGTGCTGGCCGCTTGAAACTATTTGTCACGTAATTCCGGACGGTACCGCTGCTACAGACCTTTCCTGGAATTGCCCTCGATAAAAGCTTCCTTCTGTCGCCCGCCGGTTCTTCCGGCGGGCGTTTTTTATCGTGTTTCCAACCGGTCCTTTGCGGGAAGAGTCCGGGCAACAAAAAAGCGGAGCCAGCGCCCCGCTTCCTCGATGTTGCGATGTGCCGCCGGTCCATCCGCGGTCGGCCATCGATCAACGACCGCCCTTCTAGCGCGGTTATGCGACGGGAGTACGACAGTTTGCGGGGGCATGCGGGCCGCCGCTCAGCCATGCGAGCGAATCCGGTGCCTCTTGTGTGAAATGCTTCACATTCGGGACCCGAGAAACCTGCCTAGAGAGATTTCGCTACCTGATGGCTACGGTCGCCCTCGGTTCCGGTGAAAACCGGCCCCGCCGGCGGCTCGGGCCGAAGGCTTCTGTCACAGACTTCCAACGGCCCGCCAGACCACCGGCGGGCATTTTTTTGCCGGCGATCAAGCTCGTTCGATGCGGCACTGGTAGCAATTGTTCCGTGCCGAACGGACGTGAATGTAGGCTATGTCGTCGCGCTCGAACAAAGTCTCGGCGCGGGCCGCGATATCGCCGGTCGGAACGACGGCGCCGCTGCCGTAGACGATGCGGTCGTCCTTGCCATAACCGCGCACTATGTAGTCGCTGCTTTGGAGCATCTCAGGCAGTGCATCCGCCTCCGCGGCGCGTTGGCATTCGTCCGCATGCAGGAAGATCGGTCCGGTCTCCGCGTAAGGCTGAAGCTGCGGGAACGGCCGGTAGGCGAGGATGAGATAGCTATCGCCGGTTGCGACGTTCTTCATGCAATGCCGGCACGGCACGCCATCGCCGTCCGAAATCCTTCGCTCTGGCGTGTGGCCGTAAGCGTCGGGCCCTCCCCGCTGTAAGGCGCGCACGGCTTCGGTCGGCAGGGCTTTGAACTGGATGCTCATGGCAAAATTCTCCGGTGTCCTTGGCCGGAAACTATGACGAGCCGACAGCGTCTCCCACCCGATTCCTGCCAAGCGCTTCGTGCGTCGCTCGAAGCGCAGTATCGAATTACGAACCCGAAATCACGATACTAGACTTATCGGACTCGCCATGGACCGCGCTCCGCGCCATGATGATCGCAGAAGAAGGGTGCGGCGCGCGGCCGGCTGAGGTCGGGCGATGATCCGAGCATGATACGGCCCGCAGCGACGATCCGGACGACCAAGGCGCCCCGCTGGGCTTGCATCGACACGTGGCTGCCGAGGGCCAGCCGCCGCCGGTTGCGTAAGCGGCATCGAGGCAGCCGACTGCGCCGCGCTTCCCCTTAGCTACGGCCGCATGACGCTTGCGGAGCGCTCGGCGAAGGTCAGCGGATGCACGACCTCTTTCTTCTGCGCAACCGGCGTAAAGCCAAGCTTCTGGTAAAGCGGCAGCGCCGCCGGGTGGTCGAGCGTGCAGGTCTGCACGGTGATGCGCTTCGGCCCATACGACCATGCAGCCGAGATGGCCGCTCCCAGGAACCAGCGGCCGATACCCTGGCCGTGAGCATGTTCCATCATACCGAAATAGGCGAGTTCCACTTCCTCGGGCAGATGCGGCTTGAGGTCGAAGAAGCCGGCGGGAGAGCCGTCGAGGTAGAGCACGCTGATGTCGCGGTCCTCACGATGCAGGCCGGCGGCCAGTTCCTCGTCGCTCAGTCTAAGCACGTTGACCCAGTGCCATTTGCGCCCGACGCGATCCATCAGGTAGCGGTAGAAATGCAGCGGAATGTCCTTGGTCCTCAGCAAGGCGATCTGCCGGTTGTAGGGCAGCGGGGGAGATGAAGCCGGCGGTGCGTGCATTTCGAGGAATGTGACCGTGACATCGATATCCTTCGGTCCAGCGTTTTCCATCGCCGTCATTCCTTGCCCGTCACCACGGGAGTGTCGCTCAGCCCACCCCATTCGGTCCATGAGCCGTCGTACAGCCTGTTGTCGGTATGGCCAAGCGTCTCCAGCGCCAACGTGATCGCCGCCGCGGTGATGCCAGATCCGCACGAGGTGACGACCGGCTTTGTAAGATCGATGCCGGCCTCCTCAATGACCATGCGCAAGCGGTCCTTGGGTAGCAGTTCGCCATTCTCGGCAAGCGCGGCAACCGGAACATTGCGAGCGCCCGGCATATGGCCGGAACGGACGCCGGGACGCGGTTCGGGATCGGTGCCGGCGAAACGCCCGGGTGAGCGCGCATCGGCGATCTGGCTTTCTCCGCTTCCAACGATCCGGCGCATTTCGTCGAGGCTGACAATCCGGCTTGCATCGAAATCGGCATAAAAGACGCAAGGTGCGATCCGGGTCTGCTCCGCCGTTACCGGCCGCCCTTCCGCCTTCCAGCGGTCGAAGCCGCCATTCAGGATATAGACCTGGAAGACGCCCATGACGCGGAACATCCACCAGGCGCGCGGCGCCGAGAAATAGCCTGGACCGTCATAGATGACGATCGTGTCGTCGGCCGAAACACCCATCGAGCCGACATATTGCGCGAAATAGTGGGGCGACGCCAATGTGTGCGGCAGCTTGGAATCCGGGTCCGAAACGGCGTCCTGATCGAGGAAGCGAGCACCGGGGATATGGGCGTCGTCATACTCGGCGCGGGCGTCGCGTTTCTGCGCCGGCAGGTACCAGGACGCGTCAATGATGGTCAGTCCTGGCGTTCCCAACCGCTTCTCGAGCCAATCCGCGTCGACGATGAATGGGCTGTCTTCGGCCATTTTTCCTCTCCTGCCCGCTCCTGGCGACTTTGGTAGGTGTTGCTCGTCAATTCGCCGGCATCGGCCCGAAGCGGATGCGGAAGCGCCGGTTCTCGCGGCCCTTCTTTTCGATCTTGCCGATATGGATCTCGCCGATTTCGCCGGTGCTCTTCACATGGGTGCCGCCGCAAGGCTGACTGTCGATTGAGGCATTCTCGCCGATGCAGACCAGGCGAATCCTGCCGGTGCCGACGGGCGGCCGCACGTTCTTCGATTTGACAAGCCCGGGATTGGCCGAAAGTTCCTCGTCGGTGATCAGCCGCGTGAAGACGGGATGGTTGGCCCGCACAAGCTCCATCAACCTCGCTGTCACGTCCTCCTTGCTGAAGCCGGCATCGGGAATGTCGAAATCGACGCGGCTGTCGTCCTCGGCGACTGCTGCCCCGGTGATCGGAAACGGGCAGACGACGGTGAGCAGATGACACGCGGAGTGCATACGCATCAGAAGATGCCGCCGCCGCCAGTCGATGGCGAGCTTCAGCTTTTCACCGACCGCCGGCAGGGCCTGTTCAGGGGCCGGCACATGGATGATCTCGTCCTTGGTTTCGCCGGTGATGGCGGCGGCGATCGCGATGCGGCTGCCGTCGGCGCGCTCCAACATGCCCGTATCGCCTGGCTGTCCGCCCGACGTGGCATAGAAGATCGTGCGGTCGAGAAGGATGCCGCCGCGGTCATTGATC
>NZ_RZSR01000493.1:0-4391 GCF_004023265.1 Mesorhizobium sp. M1A.F.Ca.IN.020.06.1.1 | reverse complement strand
GGCTATGTCTTCGGGCTGGGGGCGGAGCGCATGGTCGGCCAGGCATTTGCCCGCCATGAGCGCGTGCTCGTAGCCCTCGCCGTCGGCATCGCTGTGGCCGTCCTGGCCGGACTGGTTGCCCGCCATTTTGCCGGAAGGGAGCGCGCAAAGGACGCAAAAGAGGATCAGGCCGAATCCTAAGCTGTCGGACCGATGCCTCCCGGTCAGATCGGCGCGCCGATGATGCGCTCGATGATGGCAATGCCCCAGACGCCCCCCGCGATCACGATCGAAATCAGCACCGCCAGCGAGCCGCAGTCCTTGGCGAGCTGGATGTCGATGTGGAACTCGCGGGAGATCGCGTCGCACGCAGCCTCGATGCCTGTGTTGAGCACCTCGACCAGAATCATCAGCAGAACCGCGCCGATCAGCAAGGCGTAGCCGCGCCAGGATACCGAGATGAACCAGCCGGCCGGCAGAGCGAGCGCAAGCAGCATCAACTCCTGCTGGAACGCCTTTTCGTGAGCAGCCAGCTTGCGGAAAGCCCGCACCGAGTTGATGAAAGCGTCGATCAGCCGCTGCATGCCCAGCCCCGTTTCGAATCACCGTGAGGGGATATCGCAACAGCCGGGTCAAGGGAATAAGGCAGGCGGCCCAAAAGTCACTCGTCCGCGACCTTTATCGACGGCGTCGACTTGTCGAACTGCGGCAGGCCGTCGTCGATTGCATAATAGTCGCCCTTGTCGCCGACGAAGATGTGGCTTTCGGCCGAAAGCCCGGTCGGCTTGTCGAACGAGCCGGCCATGATGGAGATCGTGTCGAGCTCGTTGTGCTTCCAGAACAGCACCGAGCCCGCAGCTGCGGCAAAAACCGCGTTTCGCTATGTCGGACGCGCCGTACCAAGCAAGCGCGTCGGCCCCCTCGATGTCGATGTCGGCGTCCCTCGAAGAAGTCGCTGCAACGAAATGGCCTGTTTGCTTGCGGCACTGCGAGCAGTGGCAATAGACCACCCCGCGCAACGCTCCTCTCGTCGTGAAGCGCACCGCTCCGCACAGGCACGATCCCGTGTGATTTTCGCCCATCCCCGGCCTCCTTCAACGCCATACGCTTCGATCGCGCCACACAAGATTCCAGTTTTGCGCTCTTCCGGCGCAGGCAAATGCGACACCGAAGCGGCGCGTTTCAAAAGCTGCGCCTGCACTGCAGTGCAACCTGAAGCAGCAAAAACGGTCTGGAAACGCCCGCCATTAAGGAAACTTTAGCGCAGCTGCATTTATGGTTCCTGCAGGCGATGGTCGTGTTGGGGACGCGGCCTAGCATCGCAATTCTGATTCGATCCCCGCATTGGCGGCTCCCGGCGGTGGCAGGTCTCCGGTCGCGCACTGAAGGGGGTAGTGAACAGACTATGCAGCCGGCAGCCGTCCCGAGCGACAGAAATGGCGACATCGCCAGCACCGTTGTGGCGACCATGCGCCAGCTCGGCCTGCTCGGCCTGCCGCGCAACTACGAAATCTTCTATGAAGCGCTGAGCGGCAGCAATCACGAGCTCAGCCTGGCTGTCGTCTCGTTGAGCAACCGCCCGACGCAAGAGGATCTCGATCGCATCGGACGCACCTTCTTCCCGCAGCACCACGGGCCTGCGATCGTCGAACACGCCCGCGAGGTGGTCGCCAAGGAGCTTGAGGACGTCGCCGCGCTGCTGCGCAGCGAGCGCAGCCATATCGAAAAGTACGGCCGCATCCTCGACGAGACGTCGAGCGGCCTGAGCAATCGCAGCCTGCTTTCCCAGGATCTGCTGCAAAAGATCGCCGGCGCGATGTCTGCCGCCACCAGCTCGACGCTGGATCACAACCGCCAGATCGCGAGCACGCTCAGCGAAAAGACGGCCGAGCTCGAGAGCGTCAAATCGAAGTTGGAGGAATACAAGCGGCTCGCCAATACCGATCCGCTGACGCAGATCTGGAATCGCCGCGCCTTCGACAAGGAAATCACGCGCATCTACAACAGCAACCGCGGTATCCTCTTCAACGCGCTCATCCTTGCCGACATCGATCGCTTCAAGGATATCAACGACCATTACGGCCATCCGGTCGGCGACAGGATCATCCAGATCATCGCCGACATCTTCCAGTCCAGCATCCGCGCCGACATGTTCGTGGCGCGCACCGGCGGCGAGGAGTTCGCGCTGATCGTCGAAGGCGCCAGCGAGGACACCACCTATGAAATCGCCGAGCGCATCCGCGTGCTGATCGAACAGACGCCGTTCACAAGCAGCCAGACCGGGATGAACTATGGCACGGTGACTGTCTCGATGGGCATTTGCATGGCTTCCGAGGCCGACACCCCCGAAGACCTCTACACCAAGGCCGACCGCGCGCTCTACCGCTCCAAGATCGGCGGCCGCAACCGCGTCACCAGGCATTCCACAATGGCCGGGCGTGCCGGCAAGGGCTGGCTGCTCTACAAGAAGGACTGAGGGCACATTGGACACCCTTTCCAAATGAATTTCTGTGGACTATATTTTCCATGGAAATGAAAGGGGTGCGCTCATGCCACGTCCAGTCGCTGCCGCGACGGCGGCAGAAAATGCCGTCATCACCAAGGCCACGCTGCGCGCGGCCGACCTGCTCGAGATCACGGCGCGAACGCTTGCTCTGGTCATCGGCGTCTCTGAGGCGACGGTCTCGCGCATGCGCAAGCAGGAGTTCCTGCTCGAGCGCGGCACCAAGCCGTTCGAGCTTGCGGTGCTGTTCGTGCGGCTGTTCCGCTCGCTCGACGCCATCGTCGGCGGCGACGAGACGGTCGCCCGGGCATGGCTGAAGAACCCGAACACGGCGCTCGACGGCACGCCGCTCGAAAAAATCCTGACCATTGCCGGACTTGTCGATGTCATTGCCTACCTGGATTCCCGACGCGCTCTCGTCTGAGGCCGTCAGGCTCGAAGGCAAATATTGGCGGATGGTCGAGGCGCAGCATCGCGTCTCGACCCTGAAGCTCGTCGACAGGCTCAACGAGCAGGGCCTGCTCGAAGACCTCATCGAGGAAAGCAAGCCGCGGATCCCGCTGGAATGCCGCCATCTTCACTATCTTCTGGCGACGCCCTTCCGCTACGGCTCGATTTATCCGTACGGCTCGCGCTTCCGCCGCGCCGGCAAGACCAAGGGCGTCTACTACGCCGCCGAGACGGTGCTGACGGCAGTGGCGGAAATGGCCTTCTACCGCTTGCTGTTCTTTGCGGAATCGCCGCAAACGCAATGGCCGAACGACGCGGCCGAATATACCGCCTTTGCCGCGGCCATCAGATGCGAGAAGGCCGTCGACCTCACGCGGCCGCCGCTCGACCGCGACGAGAAGGCGTGGACGGATCCGACTGACTATGCCGCCTGCCAGGCCATCGCCGACGTGGCGCGCGAGGCGGGGATGCAGGCCATCCGCTACCGCTCGGCGCGCGATCCGAAGGGCGCCAACATCGCGCTCTTGACGTGCAGCGGTTTTGCCAAGGCCAAGCCGCTGGAGCCTCATACCTGGCGCATCCGCATCGGCTCGTTCGGGGTCCAGGCAATCTGCGAATTTCCAGACAGGCGGCTGGAATTCTCAAGGACGAGCTTTGTCGATCCGAGGCTGGCGAATATGCGCTGGGAGCGCGGGCGCTAGTTAAGCCAGAATGTTGACCGCACGCGCGGCGACCAGCGCGATCGTCAGCAGCGAGATCATTGCCTCGGCCATCATCAGGAGCTTGGCGCGCTGAGTGAGCGGTAATGTGTCGGTCGGCGAGAACGCCGTCGCATTGGTGAAGGCCAGGAACACGTAATCGACAAAGCCGGGCAGCCAGTCGCGGATCTCGCGATCGGCCAGCGTCATCTGCGGGAACAGGAAATCGGCATGCGCGCGCTTGACCAGGCCGCAGGTCGGCGGGCCGCCGCGGTCGGTGCTCCAGAACCACAGCGCGAAGACGATGACGTTGGTGACCCAGATGTTGAGCGCGTCGACAAGCAGCGTCGTGCCGGCGCCGGCATGGCCTGCCAGCAGCTTCTGGACCAGAAAGACCAGCGAGCCGCAATTCATGATGCTGATGACGCCGGTCATGACCAAGGCGGTACGGCGGATGAAGACGCGAAACCGGCCGATCGCATACCAATGCTCGTGATCGACGGCCTTCTGAGTCGCCATTTGCGTCCAGGCCGTTGCGATCGACAAAGGCACGAGCAGCGCCGCCTCGATCGCGGGCGCGAGCCAGCGCGGACCGAAGGACAGGTCGTTGATGACCAGAAGCTGCAGGCAGATGACGACAAGCACCGCCGCCCGCGCCGACCAGAAGTCGATCGCGCGGTGATGAACGATGGCATGCTCGTGGCGCATGGGGGGACCTGTGTCGTGTGCGCGGTTTTCGACCGCGGGCGACACCTCCACCT
>NZ_RZSR01000492.1:0-4392 GCF_004023265.1 Mesorhizobium sp. M1A.F.Ca.IN.020.06.1.1 | reverse complement strand
GTCATCCTCGGTGGCCGCCGTTTCGGCCGGATCGCCGGTGGCGGCCTTGGCCGTGCTGTCGGCCGTCTGGCCAGGCTTCTTCTTGGCGTTTTTCTTGTCGGCCGCCTTGGCATCGCTTTTCGCGTTGGCACCCGCCGAGCCCTGCCTGGCAGTCGAAGGCCGGCGTGGCGCGGCCACTGTCTGATTGTCGGCGAAGGGGTCGTCGGTGGCTTGCGGCTGGTCGAATATGCTGCCCGCCGCGCCCCCGGTCTGGTCGTCGTCGGGCACCGCGCCTGGACTTGCTGGTTCATAAGGGTTGGCGGTCGTCTGGTCCTCAGCCATTTGGGTCGCCGGAACCGCTTGATCCAGCGATCCCTGCGCGCGCAATTGTCTCGCCTTGCGTTGCTGGTCGGCCAGGATTGCCGATTCGGAGACCTCGCCGCGCAACTCGGTTTCCTGCGAAAATGCCGGCACGGTGCGCATCAAGGCGCCAATGCTTGCCGTCAGCAAAAGCGCTGCAACGGCAATGCACTTCCGGCCCTTTTTCGTATCTGGCTCGCCCCCGGACATCATCACCACTGCTTGCGCGGCGCAGGCGCGCCATACTTACCGGACCGTAAATGCGGATGGTTAACGGAGGGTTGAAACAGGCCAAGGGCCCTTGTCCGCGACGCACGCGAGACGGGAATTCCGTTGGACAGGCGGGCGACATGGCGCTAATGGCATCTGCCATGCACGCGGGGTCCTCAGAAAGAAAGCAGCCGGACAGGCAGGCAGCGATTGAATCGGCGCTGAGAACGGTGGCGACGGAGCAGGCCGGCATGGCCGCGCTTGCAGCCGCTCTCGGCAACGGCTTGTCCGAACCGTTCGCTGCCGCAGTGGATGCCATCGCGCGTATCGAGGGCCGCGTCATCGTCACCGGCGTCGGCAAGAGCGGGCATATCGGCTCAAAGATCGCGGCGACGCTCGCCTCGACCGGCACGCCTGCCTTCTTCGTCCATCCGGCCGAGGCCAATCACGGCGATCTCGGCATGATCGCCAGGGACGACGCCATCATCGCCATGTCTTGGTCGGGCGAGAGCAAGGAACTGATGGGCATCGTCGCCTATTCCAGACGCTTTTCGATCCCGCTGATCGCCATCACCTCGGGCGAGAATTCGGCGCTGGCGCGCGCCGCCGACGTCGTGCTGTTGCTGCCGGCCGCGCCGGAGGCCTGTCCCCACGGGCTGGCGCCGACGACATCGGCGCTGCTGCAGCTGGTCATGGGCGACGCGCTGGCGATCGCGCTGCTCGAGGCGCGCGGCTTCACGCCGGACCATTTCCGCACCTTCCATCCCGGCGGTCAGCTCGGCGCCAATCTGATGCAACTGCGCGAGATCATGCATGTCGGCGAGCGGCTGCCGCTGGTGCCGTCGGGCACGGGAATGCGCGAAGCGATCGTCGAACTGTCGCGCAAGGGTTTTGGCTGCGTGGCGATCACCGGCGCCGACGGTGCGCTGATCGGCATCATCACCGATGGCGACATCCGCCGCCACATTGCCGATGATCTTCTGTCGATGAACGTCGATGAGGTGATGACAAAGAAGCCGAAGACGGCTGCCCCCGACACGCTGGTGGCGACGGCGCTGCAGACGATCAATACGTCGGCCATCACCAGCCTGATGGTGGTCGAGGCCGATCGCCCCGTGGGGCTGGTGCATCTGCACGATCTGCTGCGCATCGGCGCCGCCTGAGATGGGCGAGACTCAGGACACGCAGGCCTGATTCCCAAACGGCTTCAGAATAGGAAACCCGCAAACTCAGACGGCCTCCACCGTCAGCTCCAGATCGGTGTCGGCGGCGCCGGTCACACGCACCTGGGTGCCGACGGGCAGGTCCGGGCCGGAGACACGCCACAGCGTGTCGCCGAGGCGGATGCGGCCGCGGCCATTCTTGATGGGCTCGGCCAATGTCGCCGTGCGGCCGACCATCTGAGCGCCGCGGCGGTTGAGCAGCGGCTGGTCCGCATTGACGGCACGATCGCCCACCAGCTTCTTGCCGACGAAGGCTGAGACCAGAGAGAGCACGAGGAAGGCGAGCACCTGGAGCTGCCAGGTCCAGAAGGCAGCGTCCCAAATCAGCAGCGATACCGCGCCGATGATCAGCGCGGCGATGCCGATCCACAGCATGAACACGCCGGGCGCCACGATTTTCATCACCAGCAGCACGAAGCCGAGGACCATCCAGTTCCACGGCCCGAGTTCCGAGACGATGCGATCGATCATTGACGTTCTCCCACCCAGATGGCGTGACTCAGTTGTCCGACGGTCGCACGAGCGGCGTGCGCGCCCCCTGACGTTGCGGGCCGGAAGGGCCGTCGGCCTTGAACACTTCGCGGGCGATCTCGCCGATGCCGCCGAGCGAACCGATCAGCGATGAGGCTTCGAACGGCATGAGCACGATCTTGTTGTTGCTGGACGAGCCGATCCTGGCCAGCGCCTCGGTGTATTTCTGCGCGATGAAGTAGTTGATCGCCTGCACGTCGCCCTTGGCGATGGCTTCCGACACCACCTGGGTCGCCTTGGCCTCCGCCTCGGCGGAACGCTCGCGCGCCTCGGCATCGCGGAAAGCGGCTTCCCTGCGGCCTTCGGCCTCGAGGATCTGCGACTGCTTCATGCCTTCGGCGGCCAGGATCTGGGCGCGCTTGTCGCGCTCGGCGATCATCTGGCGGCTCATCGAATCCACCAGATTGGCCGGCGGGTTGATGTCCTTGATCTCGACGCGGGTGATCTTGATGCCCCACGGGTGCGCGGCCTCATCGACGACGCGCAGCAGCCGTTCGTTGATCGCATCGCGGTTGGACAGCAATTCGTCGAGATCCATCGAGCCCATGACGGTACGGATGTTGGTCATGGTGAGGTTGAGGATGGCGTTCTGCAGCCCGGAGACCTGATAGGCGGCCTGCGGGGCATTCAGCACCTGGTAGAAGGCGACGCCGTCGACGCCCACGATTGCATTGTCGCGGGTGATGATCTCCTGCGTCGGGACATCGAGCACCTGCTCCATCATGTTCATCTTGGCGCCTACACGCTCGAAGATCGGGTTGATGATGTTCAGGCCGGGCGTCAGCGTCTTGGTGTAGCGGCCGAAACGCTCCACCGTGTAGTTGTAGCCCTGCGGCACCGTTCTGATGCCTTTGAAAAGAAGGATGAAGACGAGGAATACAAGAACAATGATGGCAATATCGAAACCGCTAAACCCCATTTCGTTTCTCCCTCAAAAGGCGGCGACCTCGCGGAATCACTTAAGTGTGTTTCCGAAGCGTTACAATCAGGTGATCGCGAATATTGGTTAGCGAAGGCTGTGCGAACCGGTTTCGCCGCCTAATATCGGACGTCAGACCCAGCCTGACAGTTCCCGCCGCACCAGCGCCTCGATCACTGCCATGCCCTCGGCGCTGTCGTTGAGGCAAGGGATGTGGGCGAAGTTCTTGCCGCCGGCATGGTGGAATGTCTCGGCGGCCTCGCGGCCGATTTCGTCCAGCGTCTCGATACAGTCGACGGAAAAACCCGGATTGACGACCGCGATCGATTTGACGCCGTCCTTCGCCAGCTTCTCGATAGTGACGTCGGTGTAGGGCTGCAGCCATTCCTGGGCGCCGAAGCGCGACTGGAAGGTGGTGATGAGCTTCTTCTCGTCCCAGCCGAGCCTTGCCCTGAGCAGCCTCGTCGTCTCGAGGCAATGCGCCTGGTAAGGGTCACCCTTGTCGGAATAGGGTTTTGGGATGCCGTGGTAGGAGGTGATCACCACCTCCGGCGCGAAATCGAGCGTCGCCAGGTTTTTCTCGATCGAACGGGCGAGGGCGTCGATATAGACCGGCTCGTCATAATAGGGCGGCACACTGCGGATCGCCGGCGCTTGCCTGATCTTCATCAGCGCCCGGAACAGCTGGTCGTTCGCCGTCGCCGTGGTCGTCGCCGAATATTGCGGATAGAGCGGAAAAGTGAGGATGCGCTCGCAGCCCTGCTCGACCAGCCGGCGGACGACGCTGCCGGTCGAGGGATTGCCGTAGCGCATGGCCCAGTCGACCTCGACGGTTGGCAAGTCAGCAAGCGCAACGGCGAGCTTCTCCGCCTGCGAGCGGGTGAAGGTGCGCAACGGCGACTCGTTCTTCTCCCGGTTCCAGATCCTGGCGTAGTTGGCGCCGGACTTTTTCGGCCGCGTTGTGAGAACCAGCCCGTAGAGGATCGGATACCAGATCGCCTTGTTGAGCTCGATGACGCGCGGATCGGAGAGGAACTCTCTGAGATAGCGCCACATCGGCTTGAAATCGGTGCCGTCGGGCGTGCCGAGATTGATCAGCATGATGCCGATCTTGCCCGCTTTCACCGGCGCGGCACCCGCCGGCGCCGGACCGGCGGTCTTGGCGGCTTT
>NZ_RZSR01000048.1:0-12706 GCF_004023265.1 Mesorhizobium sp. M1A.F.Ca.IN.020.06.1.1 | reverse complement strand
CCTCGCAGGGACGCGTGACCGTCTCGTCGAGCATCTGGTTGAGGTTGGCTACCGAAGTCTCGGCGACATTGCCTTCGAACTCGTCCGCCGCCGCGTCGACCATGCGCGCGAGCTGCTTGGGCAGGCGCGAGGCATTGGCGCGCATCGTCGAAATCTGCAGCTTCAGGTTCGCGTTGACGCGCTCCGTCTGCGCGGGGACATCCGCTGCCAGCTTCACGCTCTGGTAGATGTCGTGGAAGTTTTGCGTCAGCGCATCGAGCGGGCGGCGACCGCTGGAGCCGCTCACCAGCGCTTGGAACGGCCTGAACTGCGCCTCGACGGAGGCGCCGGCATTCTGCGTGGCGGACGAGCTTGCCCCGGCGCGGCTCTGCGACTTGCCGCCGGCGATCTGCAGACCGATGCGGGCGAGACCCTTGGCCATAACGACCGGGTCCTGCTGCGCCGTTCCGGTGTCGCCTGCGAAGGCGGCGCCGTCTTTTGTCAAGGCGGTTTCATCGGCAATGGCCGTGAACAGCCGGTCCAGCGGCGAGTCCGGCGAGGCGGCGGCCGAGAGCGTGATATATTGCGGCTTGTCCTTCAGCATCGCCCTGAATTTCAATTGGTCGAGCGCGCCGTTCCAGGCGGAGGCGAACTCCTTGCCGTAGCGATCGATGAGTTCGGGGCCGAGCCTGGGCAGGTCCTGATCGATGCCGCCCTGCTCGCCGCCGCCGCCGAGAACCCACTGGTCATCGACCAGCATTTGCGCGATGCGCGAGAGCTGCGGCAGGTAGAAACCGTTGAACCCCGCCTTGGTGTAGAGGCCGGGAACGCCAAGGTCGGCGAGCTCTGCGCCGTCCATGCGTTCGAACAGCAGCTGCGCCTCCGGACCGGCTTTGGCGGCAACGGAAAAATCCTGGAGCCTTGCCGCATAGACCGCCGATCTGATCAGCGCCGACGCGCGGTCGGCAAGGCTCATGCGTCCGAGCGAGCGTTGCGCGGCCTCGACCAGCGGCTGGTTGAGCTCGAACACCGGGTCGTAGGCATCGTCGAGCGCCAGCATGGCGCGCAGATGCTTTTCGAGCTGCGCGCGGCCTTCGCGGTTGTTCTCGCCGGGGTAGCGGTTTTCCTCCCAATCCTGCTTCATCCAGGAGACGATCAGCTCGTCGTCGACCTTGGGCGCCTTGCCGCCCAGCATCAGATAGATCTTCAACGGTTCGTAGAGCGCGATCGGGTCGGCCATCTTGGCCTGGATCGTGCGCTCCGCCTGAACCAGCAGGCGCGAGCGGAAGCTACGCTCCAGCGCCTGCCGATAGGCGGATTTGGACGCCGACAGAAGCCTGTCCCGCTGGCTGAGCCCGAAACTCTCCTCGATCGGCTTCGTTTGGCCGGCGGTCTCATATCCCGCCGGCAGGTTGCGCAGTTGATCGAGCGGGCCGATGACGTTTTCGAGGTCGACATCGGTAACTGTCGTGCTCCTGAGCAGCGAATCCGCGCCGTCCCGATACTGCGCCATCGCCTGTCTCGTGGAGCCGATCAGCGACTCGTTGGCAAAGTAGCTGAGGCCCAGCACGCCGAGCGATGCAAAAGCTGCCAATGCGCTTGCGGCGAGGCTGCCGAACCTGGCGAGCCTGGCGCGCCGCTCCGCTGTCCTGTCGAACGAGACCCAGCCGGCCTCGGGGAAGATCACCTTCGCCAGAAGATCATGCAGGAAAAAGCTCTTGCCGGTACCGGAAAGATGCGCCTGCGAAGCGCTGCCGAAATTGCGGCCGATCGCGCCCAGCACCTGGTCGATCGGTGTTCCTTCCTGCGTGCCCGAAGAGAAATAAAAGCCGCGCAGGCTGACATTCACCTGGGCCCGCGAGGCATCGAAAAGGCTTGTGACGAACCGCACGACGCGGGTTCGCAGCGCGACGAACTGGGCCGGGAAGCCGAAGATCGCGATGCGCGCCACCGGATCGGCCTCGTCCTGCAGGCGGTCGGCGATCTCGTCCGCAAGCTGCCTGGCCAGCGCGTCGAACTCGGCCGAGGTTTCGCCGACCATGTTCCTGTTGCGGTCGGTGGTCTGGAACGTCGCGCCCCAGACCTTGCGCCGCCGGGCCTCGTCGAGATCGCCGAAATAGTCCATGAAGCCGGCAACGAGGTCCGCCTTGGTGAAGAGCAGGTAGACCGGGAACTGGATCTTCAGCGTCTCGTGCAACTCCCGCAGCCGGCTTCGTATCTCGGTGACATGCGCATCGAGCTGCTGGTCGTCGAAGCCGATCAGATCGGCGACGCTGATGGCGAGGATCACGCCGTTGATCGGCTGCCCGGTGCGGTACTTCTTGAGCAGTCCAAGGAAGCCGAGCCAGCTCGCCTTGTCGCGCTCGGCATCCGAATCCTGCGTCGTGTAGCGGCCGGCCGTATCGATCAGCACGGCATCCTCGGTGAACCACCAGTCGCAGGACCGCGTGCCGCCGACCCCGGCCAGCGGCTGGGCATTGCCGGAGCCGGCAAGCGGAAATTTCAGCCCCGAATTGACCAGCGCCGTCGTCTTGCCGGCGCCCGGCGGGCCGATGATGATGTACCAGGGGATCTCATAGAGGAAGTTGCGCCTGCCGCTCGACTGCTTCAGGGTCGCGATGGCCTCGCTCATACGCGCTTCGAGCACCCCTGAATCGTCGTTGCGGTCGCCGCTGCGAACGATGCCCGTCTCAATCGCCTTCTGCGCCTTGCGCGCTTGCCAGAAGCGGATGCCGTAGAAGATTGCGAGCAGCGCGACGGCCACGCCGATGATCGTTGTCCGGAGCCAGACCGGTCCGAGCGGACGTGTATCGGCATACCGGATCAGCGGCCCGGCATACCAGACCGCAGCCGAGAAGCCGGCAAGCGCGAGTAGGCTGAACAGCCGCAGCACCCAGCGCATCAGTGCCGCTCCCCGCCGCGCGCGCTCACAACGTCTCCTCCTTCGGGATCATCACGTCGACGCGGCGGTTTTTGGCGCGGCCATCAGCCGTCGCATTGTCGGCGATCGGTTCGTCCTCGCCCTTGCCGTCGACCGCGACCCGCGATGGGTCTTTGAGCTCGTTTGCCACCATTGACTGGACGGCTTTGGCGCGCGCGACGGAAAGATCGAAGTTCGATTTGAACTGGCTCGACTTCTTCGGCTTCACATTGTCGGTGTGGCCGACGATCCATATCGGTCCGGGCTCGGCATTGAGAGCCGTGGCGATGTCCGCCGCAATGGGCTGGAACTCCGGCTTCAGTTCGGCTTGCCCGGGCGCGAACAAGAGCTGGTTGCTGATTTCGACCACGATGAAGTTGCCCTTCGTGCCGACCGTCAGCCCGCCGCCGGCGATTTCGTTGGCGAGCGCGGCGCGGATGCGGTCGATCTGGGTGATGGTGGGAACGTCGATCTGGGTGACGGTGGGAACGGCAGGCGGCGACGGGGTGGCTTCCGGCGGGGCGGGTACCGCCGGCTCGGCAACCGGAGCGACGCTCGCGCGCTCGATGGTGACCGGCGTTGAGGGATTGAGCGCCAGCAATTCGCTGGCTGTTGCGTCGCCCTCGTCGGTGATCAGGATCCGTAGTCCGAAGAAGGCCGCCGTGACCAGGGTCGCGGCGGCGGCCGCGACCGCCCATAGCGGCAGCCGCGCCTGGGGCTTTGACAGCGCCGCCGCCATACCTTGCCAATGGGGCGAGATGTCGTCCCCGGCGCGCGGTTGAAAATACCGGATCGTGTCGTAGACGTCGCGCCGGACGCGTTCGAGCGCGTCCCGTTCGCCGACCCTCCCACGATACTGGCCCTCGAACCCGAGCGACAGGCAGGCATGCATCAGTTCAAGCAGGTCGTGATGACCCTCCGGCCGGCCCAGGATCTTGTTCAGCGCCTCGTAGAAACCGGCGCCGGTGGGCTTGGTGTGGAAGAACCGCGCCACCAGGCTGTGCCCGATCCAGCCGTCGTCCTTCGGCCACGGCAGGTTGCCGACCAGATCGTCGGCGGTCTCGCATAGCGCAAATTTAGCAATCCGCGCGTCTTCCTCGGCGATGCCGGCTTTCGCCATCTCCCGCTCGAATGTCTCGATCGCTTCGGTGATGTGCTCTGCCAAAGGGGCCGCCTGCCGCTCGACCGGCATCAGCCGCAACTGGCTGAACAGCATCAGCAAGGGCGCCGCGGCCGCGAGGATTGGATTTGCCGCGGCGTAATTCACGCCATCCGCGGCACTAAGCAGGATTTCCTGTTGCAACGCGGGCGCCGCCGCTGCAGCGGCAGCCCCGGGAACCGGGTTTTGAACGACCACGGTTCCGGAGGACCAGCCTGTCGGCATCCGCCGGCCGACGCCGGGGTCGAAAACCGTCGATTCCCTGGCGGGTGTCGCAGCGGGCTCAGCGCCAGCCGACGAGGAACTCGCGGGAGCCGCGGGCGAGCGTTGCCTAGGCCGTGGCGCTCGGATGACGGTCTTGTCCGCCGGCCGGAAGGGATCGTCCTTCGAACTCATCGGCGATCCACCGTCGCGGCGCGACGACCATTTCCTTGACTGGGAATGAGGTCGGCTTCCGGCTTTTCATGCCGAGCTTTGGGGGCGGGCCGGATGGAAAGGCTCATCTCGCCGAAACATGACATTGCTGCACACGCCCCAAGCCACGCCGCTTTGCCCGCCAGGCAAGCTTCCGTACGTTATCCTAACCGTACAGGCAGCTGATTGAAATCGGAAAGCAGGATGCTCGAAGCAGCGCTTTCTTCTGTGAGACCGGTCACATAGCCCCGGGTCCACCTACTTCTGCTTGCTGGCCTTGGCATAGGCTTCGCTGAAATAGGCCAGGAAGACGTCGAGCATGCCGTTTTCATGCTTCTCCTCCATCGTCCGCCAGGTGGCGACGAGGGCATCCCACGCCTGACTCTTCTTGGATGAGAAGGAGGCCGGCGGCAGCTTCCTGGCGATGGCCTCCGGCGACAGGTCGTCGAGCAGCCTGGAAAGCGCTGCCTGCATGGCGGCGTAAGTTGCCAATTCATGCGTCTTGAGGTCCCGGAAGGCGTCCTCGACGCTGTGCGCGGCGTCGAGATAGCCGGTCCGGCGTTTGGCGAACATGATCTCCAGTATGTCGTCGGTGCCGGGAACGAATTTCAGCGGGTTGTTGTTTTCGGCGCCGATCATCGTGCGGTTGGCGTTCTTGGCCAGCACCTTGGCCGCCGCGCGCGCCTTGAGCAGCAGCGACAGTTGCTCGATGGTGGTCCTCAGCACGGTACCGATCTCGGCGGCCACCTCATGCGGATCGCGCGCTTGAAGCAGGTCGGGCGAAATGCCGGCCGCCTTCGCGATATCCTGCAGCAGCATATCGGTTCCCGCCGGCTGGCTACCCGGCTTCGCCGGCGCTGGGGGCGGCCGCAGCGCCGAAGATGTCGATGCCGCTCCCGTCCCGGGCCGCTGTTCCGTCCGACTGAAGAAGGGCTCTTTGCCGAGCTCCAGCGGTCTGCCCGTCGATGGCGGCAGCTCGCGTTGCGTCGACGCGGGCCGGGTTCGCGGGTGGCCGGCGGCGGCGCCTTCCTCGTCAATTGATACCGCAACGACATAGCGGCCGATCAGCATCCGATCGCCATGCGCCAGCCGGTGCGGACCGGCCATGCGCTGGCTGGAGCCGTTGACGAAAGTGCCGTTGCGCGAGATATCGTAAAGCCAGAAGCCGCCCGCCTGGAAGCGGACTTCGCAATGCCGGCCCGAGATGATCTTGTCCGGATCGGAAAGCGTCCAGTCGCAATTCTCGCGCCCGATCTCGAAACTGCGGTCGCGGGCGGCGTAGCTCGCGGCGGCGCCGGATGGCAGCCTGACATTGCTGATCTGGAGCGAGATGAACATCCGGAAGCGTCGCCGAACTTGGTCAACAAATGCTTATTCTTCACGCAACTCCGAACGGAAAATCGCTATGCGGTGTTCCGGGAATTGCTCTGGCATTCTAGCAGCTTGCGAGCGCGGCGGGAGAGGAGCGTTTCACACCGGCGTTTAGCCACAGCTGTTGTTTGGCCGCCACCAAACATGTGCTAGGCTGAAAACGGTCCGGTGCGGTGGGTGCGAAAAGTTCCCGAACGTGATGCGGTTAACATAGCGGGGGCTTCAATCCATCATACTGGCGGCCGCGTCCAGGAGGGGCACGACCCATGCCGAACGAACGCGCCACGGTTGTGCAGACGCCCGTTGGCGGCGATGTGCTGACCTTCACCCATCTCGTCGGGCGCGACGAGATCAGCCGTTGTTTCGCCTATACGATCGGCTTCGTCTCCAAGAGCCACGACGTCGATCCGCTGAAGATGCTGGGCGGCGTCGTTTCGGTCGAGGGCGAATCCGATCCGAAACGCTGGTTCAGCGGGCTTGTGTCGGAATTCAAGCTCATCCGCATCGAGGACAGGCTCGGCTTTTATGAGGCGATGGTCAGGCCATGGCTCTGGTTCCTCGGCAACACCACCGATTGCCGCATCTTTCAGAATATGACGGCGGTCGAGATCGTCGAGAAAATCTTCTCGAAATACGGCATCGCGAAATTCGAGAAGCGGCTGCAAGGGTCTTATCCGCAGCGCGAATATTGCGTCCAGTATGACGAAAGCGATCTGGATTTCGTGCAGCGGCTTCTTGAGCACGAGGGCATCTTCTATTTCTTCGAACATGACGAGGGCAAGCATACCCTGGTGCTCTGCGACGCGATGAGCAAGCTGAAGCCGGCACCCGGCTACGAGAAGGTGCTCTACAATTTCGAGGGCCAGGGCTCGCGGCGCGACGTCGAGTACATCACCGAATGGATTCCGGGCAGCGCGGTGCGGCCGGGGGCCTATGCCCACACCGACTTTGATTTCGAGAAGCCCGGCGCGGATTTGATGGCGAAGTCCGCCCAGCCGTTCAGCCACAAGGAGGCCGCGGGCGAAAACTATCGCCAGCCCGGCGCGCATCTCGATGTCGGGCGAGGCGACACGATTGCGGGAATTCGCCGCGAGGAGCTTCAGGCCGTGCACCAGCGCAGCACGGCGGTGGGCACCGTGCGCGGCCTCTTCTCTGGCTGCAAGTTCAAGCTGGAAAGCTTTCCGCGCGACGACCAGAACCAGGACTATCTGGTGATCAGCGCCGAGTACCGGCTGTTCGATCCGGGCTACCGGACCCAGAACGAGGCCCATAGCGAGAATTTCAAGGTGGTGCTCGGCGTGGCGCCCACCAAATTGCCCTACCGGCCGCCGCGCATCACGCCGCGGCCGATCATGCGCGGTCCGCAGACGGCGACGGTGGTCGGCCCTTCGGGCGAAGAAATCTTCACCGACAAATATGCGCGCGTGAAGGTGCAGTTCCACTGGGACCGCCTCGGCAAGAAGGACCAGAACTCTTCCTGCTTCGTGCGCGTGTCGCAAACCTGGGCCGGCAGCGGCTGGGGTTTTATTCAGATCCCGCGCATCGGCCAGGAGGTGATCGTCGACTTCATCGAAGGCGACCCGGACCTGCCGATCATCACCGGCCGGGTCTACAACGCGTCGCAGATGCCGCCCTACGGGTTGCCGGGCAATGCGACGCAATCGGGCTGGAAGTCCAATTCCTCAAAGGGCGGCGGCGGTTACAACGAGCTGATGTTCGAGGACAAGGCGGGCTCCGAACTGGTCAATTTCCAGGCGCAGAAAGACCACCACCTGCTGATCAAGCACGACCGCAACAAGCTGGTGCAGCACGACCAGTCCGACCGCATCGACCACGACGCCAAGCACTCCGTCGGCCAC
The DNA here is from genome assembly GCF_004023265.1 of Mesorhizobium sp. M1A.F.Ca.IN.020.06.1.1. Taxonomy (NCBI): domain Bacteria; kingdom Pseudomonadati; phylum Pseudomonadota; class Alphaproteobacteria; order Hyphomicrobiales; family Phyllobacteriaceae; genus Mesorhizobium; species Mesorhizobium sp. M1A.F.Ca.IN.020.06.1.1. Next base: position 5,004 of record NZ_RZSR01000048.1, on the reverse strand, counting down.
AACCTCGACGAGGACGTCGGCAACAACAAGACGGTCAAGATCGGCGTCGACCAGACGACGAATATCGGGTCGAACGACACCGAAACGGTGGGGGCGAACCGCTCGCTGACGGTCCATGCGAATGAGACCATCCACATTGTTGCGAATTCGACGGAGAATATCGACGCCAACCACTCGCAGACGGTTGGGCTGGTGCAGACGGTGACGGTGGGTGCCGCGCGTGTGGATACAGTTGGGGCGGCTGAAGCGAGGACCGTGGGCGCTTCGCAGACGAACACGATCGGCGCGTCGCGGAGCGTGACGGTAGGAACTGGGCAGAGCCACGATATTGGAGCGGCTGATAGCTGGAACATCGGAACCGGGCAAAGCGTCAATGTCGGCGCCGATCAGAGTTTCAAAATTGGAGGCGGTCAGACTACTGAAATCGGCAAGGGCCGCAGCGCCAAAATTGCAGAAGACGATGCTACGCAAGTGGCTGGCGCACGCGCACTGAAGATTGGCAAGGGCAGCGTGGTCGAGATTAACGAAGACGGTGCTATCAGAGTTGGGAAAGATTTGGTGATCGACGCGGGAGACTCAATCGTCATCAAGTGCGGATCAGCTGCAATCGGCATGAAGAAGGACGGCACGATCACGATCGAAGGCAAGGATATCACGGTCAAAGGATCGGGTAAGATCAACGTGAAGGCTTCTAGCGATATCACGATGAAAGGTTCGGAAATAAAGCAGAATTGAGGGCGTTAAAAAATGACACGGACGGCCGAACGGATCGACGGAGTTGTGATCGGTATATTCCTGGGCTTCGGCGAGAATGCCCCCTTGGTCGTCTTTCCGGGCAACCTGCGAGAGACGGCTGTTCCCGCGCGTAGCCTTGCAGAACTCACTTCGGAAATGATTGGCGCAGAGGTAGCTCTGCTGTTTCAAGACGGAGATCCCGGTCGACCGCTTATCGTGGGGCGCATCATTGATTCCGTTCCCAAGTCGGATACTTCGACGGTGATTCGAGACGGTGATCGAATCCGAATTAGCGCCAACGAGCGTATCGAGCTTCGCTGCGGCAAGGCGACCATCGTCATGGAGAAGGATGGCCACATCACAATACGGGGTACGTATTTGACAAGCCACGCCAGCGCGGCAAACCGTATCCGCGGCGGCTCGGTCAATTTGAATTGATGCCCGCGCCAGTTCTTCGCGAAATTGTCCGTCAGCATGCCGAGATGGCGGCATTCTTATGGACCGTTTACGACTACCATCTACTCCACCCTGCCGAAAATCCTGACATGGATGACGTGCGCCTTGGCCGTCTGATAGAGAGACTGGAGGCGCATCTTGATGGATTAAGGGAAGCAGGTGAAATTGGCAGCGAAATTGCGAAGGAGCGTTACGATGAATACCCCGAACTGGGAGAATTGTTTGTAGTTCGCATGTTGTCTGTGTCCAATCCGCCGAGGATCGCTGATCTTGACGCCGCCAGAGTTCGCGCATGGCTCGTCGCCAATAGAGAATAGCCAACTCGGCGGCCTATTTCGGCGCGTATTCACTTAAGCTAGAGCGGCGGATTTTCATGTGAGTCCATAGCCTGCGGCAGTGAAGTAGTTTCTGCATTCTGTTGGGGAGAACAGATTGCAGATATCGCCGATGGCCTGCCACAGGGCGTCGATGGTTCTGATGGCCTTTGCGCGCAGATGCGCCTTGAGCTTGGCGAAGGCCATTTCGATCGGGTTGAGATCCGGACTGTAGGGCGGCAGGAAGAGCAGCCATGCGCCTCTTGCCCTGATGGCTGCCTCGGCGGCTGGACTCTTGTGGGCGGCGAGGTTGTCAAGGATGACGACATCGCCCCTTGCCAACGTCGGAGCGAGCTGCGTTTTCGACGTAGGTCTCGAAGATGCGCCGGTTCATCGGCGCGTCGACGACGAAAGGGGCGGTAAGCCCATGGCAGCCCGGCGATGAAGGTCTGCGTCTTCCAATGTCCAAACGGTGCCTTTGAGCGCAACCGCCGACCCTTCAGGCAGCGACCGCGCAAGCGCGTCATCTTCGTCGTGGTTCCGGTCTCGTCGATAAACACCAGCCGATGTGGCTCAAGCCGCATCCGCGGCTGGCGTTTGGCCCGCCACTCCTGGCGCGCCTTGCTGATGTCGGGTCGATCTTGCTCGCTGGCCAGCAGCGTTTTTTTTGAAGCGGTAGCCGTTCCTGATGAGCCAACGTGAGATCGAGGCGGGAGCGACCTGGACGCCTGCAGCAATAACCAGTTGGGCGGCAAGCTCCGGCATGGTGATGTCGTCCTTCTCGGCCACACAACCAAGCAGGAACGCACGATGCGGATCGAGCTTGGAATGGCGGCGGCCACCACTGGCTTTGGGCGCCAGGCTCTCGGTCTCTCGATAGTTCCTCATCAGGATAACGACGAACGAAACCGACACCTCAAAATGTGCCGCCGCCGCACGCCGAGAATGGCCCGCCTCGACAAACCGCACAACACGTTCACGCAAATCGAGCGAATAGGGCTTGGGCATAGCAAATCACCTCCACAAGGAAGTGAATCACAAACCTTACATCAGCGGAATCCTTCGCGATTCAATCTGATGGTCCGACGCTCCTGGGCGACATTTTCACTAGAGGATCTTTCGCACCAGCCTGACGAGAACCAAGAGCATGTACGCGGCAAAGAACAGCGCCAGCGACCAGCCGAAGCCCGAAGGGCCGAAGGCGTCCATGCCGATGCCGATCGCCTGCGGGCCGATCACCATGCCGACCCCATAGCAGAGCACGAAGGCGGCGTTGGCAGAGGCGAGCTCATGGCCGGAAAGCTGAGAACCCAGATGCGCAAGGCCGATCGTGTACATGGCCGCGACCACACCGCCCCAGACGAACAGAAGCGCCGCCATCAGGTGCCAGTCCTTGGCGAAGAAAGGCATGAACACGGTTCCGATGAGGCCGACCGTGGCGCAGGCCAGAAGCAGGTAGCGGCGGTCCGAGACTCGGTCGCTGATCATGCCAATCGGTATCTGCAGCAGCACGTTGCCGAGCCCGATCATGGTCAGCAACAGCGCAGCGTCGGCCTCGGAGTAGCCGATGCGGCTGCCATAGACCGGGAACAGCGAAAAGCCGCCGGTCTCGACGGCGCCGAACACCAGCACGGCGAAGGTTGCTGTGGGCACCATCCAGATATAGCGCAGGAAATGGCTGGTTTCGCCGTCGGCGACGATCGCCGGGCTCTCGTTACGGGCCGCCAGCACCGGGATGGCAGCAAGCGTTACCAACGCAATGGTGACGCCGAACGGCAGGAATCCATCGGAGCCGACATGGGCGAACAGCCACGGCCCGGCGGCGAAGCCCAGAGAAAGCACCGTGGCGTAGATGCCAAGCACAAGGCCGCGACGATGCGGGGGCGCCGAGGTGCTGATCCAGAATTCCGACAGAATGAAGAGCACTGTCAGCGAAATGTGCAGCGCGACGCGGAGCGGAAACCACATCCAGAAGGCCGGCGCGAAATGAAAGCCGACAAAAGCGAGCGCGCCAACGGCGATCATCAAAAGCATGGTCTGGGCGACGCCGAGGCGCATGGCCGGCGGCGTGGCGGGCGGCGCGCCGGCGATCGAGGCGAGCCCGGCGACCGCCGTGTTGAGGCCGATCATCGAGGCCGAGTGGCCGCGCGATTCGAGGATGACGCTGAGCAGCGGCATGCCGAGGCCGATGGCAATGCCGACCACGCTGATCGAGGAGATCGCCGCAGTCATCGGCAGCCAGTGTACGCGTTCGTCGCCCTGTTGCTGGGTATCGACCGTCATCGATGGGGATGCTCTGCTTCTAAAGGACTTCGCGAACGAAGCGGTTTCGGATGAGGCGGAAGAACGGCACTGCGCCGCCCGGACGCAGCAACGGATCGTGGGCGAGCCGCCTTTCCAGTTCTTCCAGGATCATGCGGGTGATGTCGGGTGTGTCGGCCTTGCGGGCGTCGCCAAGCGGCAGCCAGACGAGCTCCTCCAACTCGTTGGTTGGACCACCGTCGGGCAATTCGACGGCGACATCCTCACGCCAGGCGCTGAAGAAGCGGGTATCGAAGCGGCGCACGCGGTTGGGCGGCGTTATGGCGCGGGCAATGAAGCGCAGGGCGTCCAGCGACGGTGCGACGCTGTGTTCGACGAAACCCTGCCAATCGCGCTTGGCGGTCGCGAACGGGCCTTTACGACCGATCAGCAGGCCGGCTTCCTCGTAAGTCTCACGAATTGCCGACATGGCGATGGCGCGCGCCCGTGCGGCACTCGCGCGGCCGGGGCCGCTCACAAGCCTCGCCTCTTCCTCAGGATGCAGCGGGGCAGCCACCGGAACGCGGCTGTCGGCGGGATCGGTGCGGCCCCCGGGGAAGACGAATTTTCCCGGCATGAAGGCGTGGCCGGCATGGCGCCGGCCCATCAGCACCAGAACGTCGCTGGCTCTCCTGTCGAGCAGGATCAAGGTTGCGGCATCGCGCGGGCGAAGCGCCCGACCGCCGTGCACGGCCAAGCCTTTATCGAGCTTGTCGACATCCGCCTTGGTCATTCCTTCCATGCGCTCGACCTAGCGGAAACTTCTCGAACGCGAAAGTGGCTTACGTGTTCGGGCCTTTGCACCAGCCCGGACCAAACGTCGCTGCCGGAGCAATTCCAGGAAAAAACGCGCAGCGGTTCTCGATCTGGAATTCCACTGCTCGGAGATGGTCGTTGTTTGTATCAAGGACAGAACCGCTCCAGGCTTAGAGATGCGGCTCGAACTCGTCCTTCTCGCCGCCGAAGCCGTGCATATAGAGCGCCCATTGCAGGCCGATGACGGCGCCTTTGACCGGCTGCAACAGCGCGACGGCCAGAATAATGGTCAGCGGCACCCAGATCAGCGCGTGCTGCCAGGTCGAAAGCGTGGTGGCGGCCTCCACAGTCATGAAGGCGCCAACCACAATGTGGCCGACGATGACGATCACCAGATAGGCGGGAAGGTCGTCGGCCACATTGTGGTTGGCGCCTTCATGAC
>NZ_RZSR01000491.1:0-4395 GCF_004023265.1 Mesorhizobium sp. M1A.F.Ca.IN.020.06.1.1 | reverse complement strand
CGGGCGTGCGGGTAACGTCCCACGGATTGACGGTGCGGCCAAAGATCGGATTGTCGGTCTGCAGGTCGCGCAGCCTGGGCGGCACGTTGGTCTTGCCGATGATGACGGCGCCGGCCTTGCGCAGCCGCGCGGCAATCGTGCTGTCCGTCGCCGGGACATGACCGGAAAAGGCTTCCAAACCGATGGTGGTGCGCATGCCGGCTGTGGCATGGCCGTCCTTCAGCGTGACCGGCACACCGTTGAGCGGACCGACGGCCTCGCCTCGCACGACCGCCATATCCGCGGCCTGCGCTCCAGCGCGGGCCGCCTCCTCGTCGAGGGTGACGATGGCGTTGAGCAGCGGATTGACGACAGCGATGCGGGCAAGCTGCGCCTCCATCGCCTCGACAGCGCCGACCTTCTTCTCGCGGATCGCCGCCGCCAGTTGCGACGCGGTCAGGAAGGTGGTGTCCAAATGGCTCATCATGGTGGTGCTCCTTCCTGCGGAACGGAAATAGGGGAGTAGGGAAGATCAGACTTCGTGAACTCCGCACATCGGATGCCAGTACCTTTTCCCCTATTCCCCTATTCCCCTCCCTTCCCTTCAATTCAACGAAAGCGCCGTCCGGAACTCCTTCGTGGTGTTGCGGTTGGGATAGGGCTCGTCCGGCACCGGAACGCCGAGATGGGCGCAGAGCGGCGCCCAGCCGTCGCCCAGCTTGTGAACCAGCAGGCGCTCGGCCGGCACCGTCTTCAGCACCGCTTCGATATTGGCCTCATAGACGGCAAGCGCATGCGCGCGGTCCTGCGGGCGGCCGCCGAAAACCTGCTTCGTGACAAGGGTGACGCCCAACGACTCCTGATCCTGGCTGTCAATGACGGCCGGCAGGATGGTTTTTGCGAAACTCTCCCACCAGCTTTCCGGCGAGCGCCAGGTGAGGATGACGCGCGCTTGCGGAAAGACTTCGATCAGCTCGCGCCAGTAATGCACCGAGGGCCAGTCGACGCAGGATGTATAACCGGCAAAGAGCCGATTCCAATCCGGCGCGGCGCCCTTGGCGAGCGCTCGCCAGAGCCGCTTCTGCTCCGCATGCGCCATGACCTCCGACATGTGATGGCACGGGCCGAAGCCGAGCATGGTCAGCGCCTCGCGCATCGAATCCGTGCCGGTGCGGCCGAAGCCGGTTCCTATCACCCTGATGGTCATTCTCCCCTTCTCCCACTTGTCTTCCCCAATCGTCCGCTGCGGCGCGATCAATCCTCCCGAAGCACGAACCGCAGCCTATTGCCTTCCGGATCCGCGGTTTCCACGGCACCGCCGATCTTTTTCGGCGGCAGGTTGGCGGCATCGAGCCTGCGTTCCAGCGCAGCCAGCTCCTCGACCGATGCAAGCTCAACCGTGAAATGGTCGAGTCCGCCGGCACCCGGCGGCGGCTCGCGCAGCTCGTCACGCGCCCAGATATTGAAGGCGACCATATGCGGCCGGCTCCCGGTACCGCAGTCGAACATGCCGAAACTTCTCGACTGGATGTGCGGGCGGAAGCCAAGCACGCCGACATAGAATTCCATCAGTTCTTCCGGCGCGCGGGCGCGCATATGGATGTGGCCGATGAAGGCGTTCTTCGCCATCCTCTGCTCGACATGGCCGGAATTGCCGAGGTCGCGCAAAAGGCCCGGGAGATGGAGCGGCTCGAGCCCGGAATGCGCGCTGCCGTCGGTGCCGATCAGCGCCACGCGGCCATCGGCCGACACCTCGCGGCGCAGACAGCGTTCCGGCGTGTCGAAGCAGATCTCGATGCCGTTGCCCGACGGGTCGGAAACGTAGAGCGATTCCGAAACCAGGTGGTCCTGGGCGCTGTAGCGCAAGCCGGAAGCCTTAAGCCGGGCGGCGGTGTGGGCGAGGTCGCGGCGGCTCGTCACATGGATGGCGACGTGGAAGAGATCGCGCGATTTCTGCGGCAGCGCAATCTGCGCTCCGGCGTGAAGCACGATAAGCTTCCGCCCACCGGCGCCGAGCTCCGCCGTGGCGGCATCCTCGCCGAGGACCGCCAATCCGAGCGTGTCGCGCCAGACGATCAAGGCAGCCGGGATGTCGGTCACCCTGAGATGGACCGGCCCGAGACGGGTGGCTTGAGGCAACCCTTCGTCCATGGTCGTCCGTCCGATTGCGGTCGGCGAACATATTAGCCGTGAACGATATTTCTGTCTCGCGCCAAGTTCGGGTTGACCCCTCCCCGGCGGGCGGCGACTATTGCCACGAAGCTTCTTGGGAGGAGATCACATGGACGAGACCGACCACTGGCGCAACATGGCGAGCGCGCCGCGGGACGGCAGTCGCATCCTGGTGACGGTGCGCTCGTCCGAACAGGGACCGGCCGAGGTCGACATGGCCTACTGGTCGCGCGCCGACCAGTTCGGCGAGGAAGGCTGGCGGGCGTCGGATTCATCGCCCGGACGCATCGTCGAATATGCCGAGCCGGAGTTGAGATGCTGGATGCCGCTGCCCACGGCGGGGCGAGGTTCGTTGCCGAGCCCCTGGGAAGGCGACGACGTGCCGCTGGTGGATGGCGAGGGGATTTAGCGCCTCTTTCCTTCTCCCCTTGTGGAAGAAGGTGTCGCCGAAGGCGACGGATGAGGGGTGCTGGACGGAGTGAGGCGCTGGGGAATGTCGCTGCGCTGTCGTCGTGGCCGCCAAGCTGGAACACCCCTCATCCGTCTCGGCGCTGCGCGCCGATCCACCTTCTCCCACAAGGGGAGAAGGGGGAGCTTTTCAGCCCACCGCCACCATCACCGCTCCGCCTCGACCTTCGCCGGATAGGTCCTGAGGTTGATGCATGGCGGCAGGCGCTTGGCGGCTCCGGTGCGGTAGTCGAAGGCGCCGGCGTGCTTTGGGCATTCGACCTCGTAGTCCATGACCAGGCCGTCGGCGATGTGCACCGCCTCATGCGTGCAAAGCCCGTCGGTGCAGAAGACCTCGTCGTCGGGCGAGCGAAAGACGGCATAGGTCTTGCCGCCATGGTCGAAGCGGCGGGCGCCTTCCTGTTCGATGTCGTCGAGCCCGCAGGCCCTGATCCAACCGGTCATTTTTCTTCCCTTCAGATCTGTCTTGCCTTCAGATCGAGGCGAACCCATCGGGGCGGCGAAGCCGGCCGCCCCGATGATCCGGGTCTAGTTCTTGTTCAGGTATTCCGCCGCGGTGGCGGGCGTCACCAGTTCGAACGGCACATAGACGACGCGGTCGACCTTCTCGCCTTTGGCAAGCGCGAGCGCCGCATCGACACCGCCGCCGCCCTGGCCCTTGGCGTTCTGGAACACCGTGACCGAGAGCTCGCCGGCCTTCATCGCCTGCAGGCCGTCCTGCGTGGCATCGATGCCGCCGACCACGACATTCTTCAGGTCGACGCCGTTGGCCTTGAGCGCCAGGATGGCGCCGATGGCGGATTCGTCGTTGTTGGCGATGACGGCGTCGGGCGCCGGGCCGGCAGTCAGCCAGTTGGTCATCAGGTTCTGCGCGTTGTCGCGCGACCATTCGGACGACTGCTTGTCGGTGACCTTGATGAAATTGCACATGTCGGTCGAAAAGATCTGCTCGACATCCTTGGTGCGCTGGAGCGCCGCCTGATGCACCAAGCTGCCCATGATGATGTAGGCGGTAGCGCCGGCCGACTTGCCCTTGGCGCGCAGCATCTTGCAGACCTCGAAGGCTTCCAGCGTGCCGGACTCGACCTCGTTCGAGCCGACATAGACCTGTTTCTCCGGCAGGTTCTTCATGTCCGATGGCTCGAGGTTGACGAAGACCAGCGGAATGCCGGCCTTGGCGGCTTCCTCGCTGATGGTCTTCGAGGCATTGGTGTCGACCAGCGTGACGATGATGGCGTCGACGCCGCTGGCGATGAAATTCTTGACCTGGTCCAGCTGTTTGGCGACGTCGTTCTGGGCGTCCTCGACCTGGATTTCGGCACCCTTCTCCTTGGCGCGCGCCTGCATGCCATGCATCAGCAGCGTCTGGAAATTGTTGTCGAAGTTGACGATCGAGACGCCGAGCTTGGCGGCGAAGGCGCCGGTCGAGACAGTCGCGAACGCGGTCGCCATCAAAGCGGCGAGCGCCGTCGAGATGAGAAGCTTCTTCACGGGTTTCCTCCCTCTGGATTTGGAGTGCCGGCTCACTCCTGTCTTGTTCGCCGGCCCTTTCGGGATCGTCGAAGCGGGCGGCTCAGGCCGGCCACGTGGCTTTCTCTGCAGCTGTCATTTCGCGGCGGCGTTGGCGCGCGCCTTCTTCTTCTCGTAGCGGGCCTGCATGCGCGCCTCGCCGTCCTTGCTGCCGTCATGGAAAGTGCCGAACCAGCGGTCGAACGGGATCAGGCCGTCGCCGTAGTTCACCTCGAAATATTTGTGGTGCAGGTAGTGGATATCTGT
>NZ_RZSR01000490.1:0-4399 GCF_004023265.1 Mesorhizobium sp. M1A.F.Ca.IN.020.06.1.1 | reverse complement strand
GGCCAAGGCGCCCAGCGGCTGGCGCGTAGCGGTGCTTGGCGGCGGCGCCTGGGGCACGGCGCTGGCGCTCGCCATGCTGCGCGCCGGCCATTTTGTCCGCCTCTATGCCCGCGATCCCGACACCGTCGCCGCGATCGACCGTGGCGAAAACCCGCACTATCTGCCCGGCATCGCGATCGAGCCCGGCATCGTCGCCACCAGCGATATCGCTGCTGCGCTCGACGGTGCGAATTGCGTGCTGGCGGTAACGCCCGCGCAATCGCTGCGCGTGGTGCTGACCGCCGCCGCCGGCCATGTGCCATCCGGCGTGCCGCTCGTCCTCTGTGCCAAGGGGATCGAGCGCGACACCGGCGCGCTGCTGTCCTCGATCGTCGAGGAAAACCTGCCCGACAATCCGGTCGCAGCACTTTCCGGCCCGAGCTTCGCCAGCGATGTCGCGCGCGGCCTGCCGACGGCCGTGGTGGTGGCCGGCCGCGACGGAGAACTGGCGGCCGATCTCGCCGCCCGCTTCTCGGCCGAGAACCTGCGCTGCTATTCCAGCGACGATCTCATCGGCGTCGAGATCGGCGGCGCGCTGAAGAACGTCTTCGCCATTGCTGCCGGCGCCGTCACCGGAGCCAAGCTTGGCGCCAGCGCCCAGGCCGCCATGGTGACGCGCGGCTTCGTCGAGCTGCGCCGCATCGGCGCCGCCTTCGGCGCCAGGCCGGAGACGCTGATGGGGCTCTCCGGCCTCGGCGACCTGCTGCTCACCTGTTCCTCGGCGCAGTCGCGCAACTTCGCCTATGGCCTGGCGCTCGGCCAAGGCAAGGAGCTCACCGGCCTGCCGCTCGCCGAGGGTGTGCCGACGGCCGGCATTGCCGCCCGCATCGCCGCCGAGCGCGGCATCGAGGCGCCGATCATTGCCGCGGTCGCCGCCATCCTCGATGGCAAGGTGACCATCGGCCAGGCTGTGACGGCGCTGATGACGCGGCCGCTCAAAACCGAAACCGACATCTGAAGCCTCGGAGTTGAAACATGCTGTTTGCGTTGATTTGCAAGGACAAGCCCGGCAGCTTGCAGCTGCGCGCCGACACAAGGCCGGCGCATGCGGCGTTCCTGGAAGGCCTGATCAGCGAAGGAAGACTTGCCTTTGCAGGTCCCTTCCTCGACGCTGCCGGCAAGCCTGACGGAAGCCTGGTGATGATCGAGGCGCCCGACATGGCCGGCGCGCAAGCCCTGGCGGCCGCCGACCCTTATGCCAAGGCCGGCCTGTTCGAAAGCGTCGAAATCCGTCCATGGAACTGGGTCTTCCAGAAGCCTGCCGCCGCGTGACCGGTCGCTGGCGCTCCCGCTCCCCGCGAGTACGGGGAAACGATAAGGAAGAGCGCCAAGGCTTCAATCGTGGCGAACCGACAATGGCAAGGGAACAACTGAGATGAACTACTGGCTGTTCAAGTCCGAACCTTCGGTCTTTTCCTTCGAGGCGCTGAAGGCGAAGGGCAAGGCCGGCACGCAGTGGGACGGCGTGCGCAACTACGCCGCGCGCAACAACATGAAAGCCATGCAGATCGGCGATCTCGGTTTTTTCTACCATTCCAATGAAGGCCTCGACATCGTCGGCATCGCCGAGGTTTGCGCGCTTGTCCACCCCGACTCCACCACCGACGATCCACGCTGGGAATGCGTCGACATCCGCGCCTGCAAGGACGTGCCGAAGCCGGTGACGCTGGAACAGGTCAAGGCCAATCCGAAGCTGGCCGACATGGCGCTGGTGCGGCTTGGCCGGCTTTCCGTGCAGCCGGTGACGCCGGCAGAGTGGAAAGAAGTCTGCCGCATGGCCGGCCTCGACCCGGCACCGTGACCAGACTCACTCCGAAAAACGCAAGGACATTCATCCTCGACAATACGGCGCTGATGGCGCCGCCGCACGTGCCGGAAGTGCTGCTGCACCTGGCTGACGAGGCGCACGACCTCTGGCTGCGCACCGAGGAGGAGCTGGCCGAGATCGGCCTGCCGCCGCCCTTCTGGGCTTTCGCCTGGGCCGGCGGCCAGGGCCTTGCCCGCTATGTGCTCGACCATCCGGCGACGTTGCAGGGCAAACGCGTGCTCGACTTCGCTTCCGGCTCCGGCATGGTCGCCATCGCTGCCTTGAAGGCCGGCGCGGCTGAACTGACCGCGGCCGATATCGATCCCTTTTGCGCGACGGTTATCGCCCTCAACCTGGAAGCCAATGGCGTGAAGGCCGATTTCCTGGATGCGGACTCCATCGGCACGGATGACGGCTGGGACGTCGTCTTGGCCGGCGATGTCTTCTACGACAAGCCTTTGGCGGAGAGGTTGACGCCGTGGTTCACAAGCCTCAACGCGCGCGGCGCCGACATCCTCGTCGGCGATCCCGGGCGCGCCTATCTGCCGAAGACCGGACTGCGATCGCTCGCCGTCTACCAGGTGCCGGTGACGCGCGTGCTGGAGGATGCCGAGGTCAAGCGCACGACCGTGTGGCGATGGGTTTCCGCCGCTTCGGCTTGACGCAGCCGGCGAACAGGGATTCCATCGCTCATCTTTCGGGAGGGAATTCTATGGATTTCTCAACGGTGAACTGGCTGGCGGTGATCGCCGCAGCCGTCGTGGCGTGGCTGTTCGGTGCCGCCTGGTACATGGGCCTGAGCAGGCCCTGGCTGAAGGCGGCAAAGCTCGATCCGGCGACGATGAAGCGCTTGGCCGTTCCGTTCATCGTCAGCTTCGTCGCCGAGCTCGTCATGGCGCTGGTCATGACGCTGGTGGTCGGCGCGATGACCGGCGGCGAGCCCAACCCGCTCGCCGGCGTGATCTTCGGCTTTGTGCTCTGGTTTGGCTTCGTCGCCACCACGTTGTCGGTCAACCACCGCTATCAGGGCTTTGGCTGGGACCTCACGCTGATCGATGCCGGCCATTGGCTCGGCGTGCTGCTCATCATCGGCGCCGTGATCGGTTGGTTCGGCGCGCCGGCCGCGCCGGCAGGCTAGAGCAATTCCAGGAAGTGAAACGGTTCCGTCGGAATTGCGCCCGATAAACAGAGAGAGCGGTCCGGAGCGTCGCTAACCCGCGTCTGCGTCTTTCGTGACTTCGTCGAGAAGCCATTCGCGGAAGGCGACGATGCGCGCGTCGTCCTTCATCGCTTCCGGATAAACCAGGAAATAGGCGAACTCCGGCGCGACCTTGATGCCGAGTTCGAAGGGCCGGATCAGCCGCCCTTGCGAAAGGTCGTTGGCCACCATGGCGAAGTCGGCAAGCGCCACCGCATTGCCGTCGAGCGCCGCCTGCGCGGCGTCGGCCGAGGACCCGAAGACAAGGGTGCGGCTGTCGTCGAAATCTTCGACCCCTGCCGCGTGCATCCACATGCTCCAGTTCGGCCAAGTGACGCCCTGCCGTGACCATTCGATATGCGCCAGCGTATGGTGGAAGAGATCGCGCGGCTCCTTCAGCGGCGGGCCTGAGGCGAGCAGCGCCGGGCTGCAGACGGGGATGATGATGTTCTCGAACAGCCGGTGCGCGCAGAGCCCGGGATATTTGCCGCTGCCGAAACGAATGCCGATATCGACATCGTCCCGCTCGAAATCCCTGACTTCATAGGTAATATCGAAGCGCAACTCGACGCCCGGCTTCTGCCGGCGGAAACCGTCGACGCGCCGCATTAGCCACTTGGTTGCGAACTGCGCGTCGAGCGTCACTTTCAGCAGCGCCGTGCCTCTCGTCATTTTGCGCGCGCGGGTAACGGCGCGGCCAAGCAGGTCAAGCGCATCGACCGAAGCTTCGAACAGAACGTTTCCCGCTTCGGTCAGCCGCATGGTGCGGCTGGTGCGCGTGAACAGCACGAGGTCGAGCTGATCCTCTATTTCCTTGATCTGGTGGCTGACCGCCGCCGGCGTCAGGCCAAGCTCGTCCGCGGCACGGGTGAAATTGAGGTGCCTCGCCGCTGCCTCGAACGTCCTCAACGCACGCGTTCCGGGCAGCAAGCGGGCCATCCCAATCTCCAAACAAAACTTGATGATCGGACAAGAACTACTCGTTTCCCGTTTGTTTTTCAATCCGGCAAGATGGCTGCATCGATAAACCATCAAACCGGATTTGATATCCGGAGAACACGGATAGCGCCATGACCGAGATCGTCCTGAAGTCCCACGCCGCCCGGAAATCCGACTCCGGCATCACACTTTGGCTGCGTTCGGCGTTCGATTGGCTGCGCCAGGCCCGGGTCGCCGCTCGGCTTTCCGACGAATCCGTCGAGGATCTCTCCGATTGCCAGCTGCGCGACATCGGCGTCGAGCGCAGGGACGTCGCAAAGGCAATGAACCGGGAGCTTGGCCGGATCGGATTGCTCGATGCGGGTTGGCAGCAGCCTAAGCGGCACTAAAGGAAAAAGGGGAGTAGGGGAGTAGGT
>NZ_RZSR01000489.1:0-4423 GCF_004023265.1 Mesorhizobium sp. M1A.F.Ca.IN.020.06.1.1 | reverse complement strand
GTGCTGGACCGGCTGATCGCCGGGCTTGACGTGACGGCGGGCGACATTGCCGGCATGGGCGTCGGAGGCCTGTTGATGGAAATCCCGTCCAGGCCGCAGCCGCGCGAGCCGCTGCCGTCGCGGTCGGCAAAAGCGGAGCCGAGGGTCGACATCGTGCTTCTCGCCGCCGGGCGCTCCAGCCGCATGGGCGGGCCGAACAAACTGCTGGCGCTGTTCGACGGCAAGCCGCTGGTGCGGCGCACCGCCGAGCGGGCGCTGGGATCGAAAGCGGCCAACGCCATCGTCGTCACCGGCCATCAGCGCGAGCGGGTGCGCTCGGCGCTCTCAGGTCTCGATATCACGCTTGCCCACAATCCGGACTTCGCCGACGGGTTGGCCTCGTCGCTTAAGGCGGGCATCGCGCGGGTCGCGCCCGACGCGGCCGGCGCCATGATCGTGCTCGGCGACATGCCTGGTATCTCGTCTAAGGATCTCGATAGGCTGATCGATGCGTTCCGCCGATCCGGGGGCCACGCGGCGGTGCGCGCGGCGCATCACGGCAAACGCGGCAACCCGGTGCTGCTGCCGCGGTCGCTGTTTGCCGCCGTCGCGCAGCTCGAAGGCGATACTGGCGCGCGCCATCTGGTCGAGGCCGAAGGGCTCGACGTCATCGATGTCGAAATCGGGCAGGGCGCTTCGATCGACGTCGATACGCGCGAGGCGCTGGAAGGCGCGGGCGGCGTGCTGCAGGATTGACAAACCGAAGCCGAATTTCGCATGGCTTCGGAATGTCTTTGCGCTGCCGAACTCTGCTCACTTTGCTCGCCGCAACAGCTTTTTCGCTCTCTGCCGCCGAGGGCCAGACGTTGTCGCTGAAACCCTTCAAGGACGAGCTTTTCGCTTACCCGGCGACGCTGTCGAGCGGCGACAACGGTGCCTATACGGTGCTCGACTATCGCGAGATGCGCGACATCAATCAGCGCGACGAGGTGCCTGAAAGGCGTGTGCATGCCCAATATATCGACCCCGGCGTGCGCAAGATGCAGCAGGACTTGATGCTGAAGACCGATGTCGGCGATGTCCGGCATGTCGCAGTCGGCAAGACGCAAGGTGCCGCCATCATCGTCCTTTACCTGCACGGGCAGGGCGGCAGCCGCAAGCAGGGCGTCGACGACTTCACCTTTGGCGGCAATTTCAACCGCCTGAAGAATCTGATGGCCGAAAATGGCGGTCTTTATCTTTCGCCGGACTTTCCCGATTTCGGCGACAAGGGCGCCGCCCAAGTCGCGGCTTTGATCGACCACTATGCAGAGACATCGCCCGGCGCGAAAATCTTCGTCGCCTGCGGCTCGATGGGCGGCATTCTCTGCTGGAAGCTGGCCGACCACAAGGATATTGGCGCCCGCGTCAGTGGGCTCCTGCTGCTCGGCTCGCTCTGGGACGGAAGCTTCCTGACCAGCCTGGCGTTCAAGCGCCGCGTGCCGGTGTTCTTCGGCCAGGGCAGCCGTGACGTGGTTTTCCAGGTTGAGAAGCAGGAAGCCTTCTTCCGCTCGATCCTCGCCAAATGGAAGACCTATCCGACCCGCTTCGTGCGGTTCGAGACCGGCACGCATGGGACGCCGATCCGCATGGTCGATTGGCGCGGCACACTGAACTGGATGCTGACGAAAGCGCCCTGATCAAGGCGGCGTGTTGTAGTCCAGGACGGTCTCGGGATTGATCTCGCCGTCGTAAGATGCATCGACATCATACTGCACCAACGAGAAATTGCCGTGGCGGAACAGATAGGTGCCGGTCGATGAAGCGTCGCCAACGCCGCGCCATTTGTTCATCGAGGTGATCGTCTTGGTCTTGTCGTCATATTCGGAATTGACCAGTTGGTCGTCGGTCTGGAAGCCGATGATGTGGATGCCCTCGACCTTGCCTTCGCTGTTGTTGTTCTCGTAACGGATGTCGAGTTCCGGCGCGGCGAACTGCAACTGCCGGACGCCGGATACATCGTCATAGATGTAATAGACCGCGCTTTCATTGTAGGCGGCCATCGAGCAGAAGAAGCGGAAGAGCCGCGTCTCGCGCTCCGGCTCGTCGGCTCCGGCGTCCTTGTCCTTGTAATGGATCGAGTAGGCGTCCGGCTCGCCGGCCGGCTTGCCTTCCGGGTTCTCCTTGTCGCACTGCTCGCCATAGGCGGCGAGGAACGCCTTCCTGGCCTGTTCCAGCGCCTCGTCCTTCTTGGGCGGCGGCGGGCCGTCGCCGCAGCTTGTCGGCACGGCATCCTGGAAATCCGAAGCCGACGGCTTCAGGGCGCCCTTGTCGATAAAGATCGGCTGGAACGGCGGTTCCTGGATCTGCGCGTTGACCTGGCGAAGCGTGTAGCAGCCGGCAAAGATCTTGGCTTCGCCCTTCTTGTCGGTGGCCTGGATCGCGACAGGGACGCTGTAGTAGATGCTGCCGGCAGCACCTTCGTCCGATACCGCGCCGGTCTTGACCTCGACCGTGTCGGTGCTGTCGTAGCCTTTAACGAAGGCGTCGAAATCTCTTGCCGGCTTGGTGTCGCCGAAATAACCCCAGGCGCGGGCGAATTCATGCCGGTTGATCGCGCTGTAGAGCGAACGGACAACAGCCTCGGCACTGGACCGGTCGTCGATATAAGGGGCTTCGGCTGCAAGCGCCGACCGGCCGATGCCCGCAAGGGAGAACAAGGCAGTCGCTGCGATAATGGCAGGTCTCATCGGGAATCTCCGCTCGATAACGAAAATACTACCACCGCGATTGCGGCGAGGCGGTGACGGGGGCGCAGGGCTGCTTGAAGAATCGAGCCGGGAAGCGCTAGCTCACGGCCCGCGGCGCTGACGCCGCCTGGGGAGATAACTCACGTGACCATATCCATGTACGATATTTCGGTGGCCGTCTTTTCGGCCCGGCTGAAGGCGCTGGCCAGCGTGCTGTCACTGGCCGAACAGAACGCCGCCGACCGCAAGATCGACCCGCAGGTGTTTCTGACCGCGAGGCTGGCGCCCGACATGTTCGCGCTGACCCGGCAGGTGCAGATCGCCACCGATCATGCCAAGGGCGCGCCCTCGCGGCTCGCCGGCCGCGAAGTGCCGAAATACGAGGACAACGAGTCCAGTTTCACAGAGCTGCACGCCCGAATCGCCAAGACGCTCGATCATCTGGCGACATTCTCGGCCGCCGATCTGGACGGGTCGGAGGAGCGGACGATCGAATTGAGGCTTGCCGGACGCGAGGTCTCGATGGCCGGACTGCAATATCTGCTCGACGCAGCCATGCCGAACTTCTACTTCCACATCACCACGGCATACGACATCCTGCGGCACAATGGCGTGCCGCTGGGCAAGTCGATTTTCCTGGGACGCTGAACACGGAGAGGTTTCCCGGCGCGGCCGAGAACCCTCTTTTCATCGTTGAATCAGCGTATCGACATCTCGCGGGCGATACGCGGAAAGTCGGCCGGCTTGATGCCGATATCGGCGCGGTCGGCGTTGCTCATCGCGTTCAGCAGCGCGAGCGCCGATCGGTAACGCTGTTGTTCCTGCGGCCGCGGCCGCGCGAACATTTCGGTGAAGAACCCCATATTCCAGCCCCTTGTTTGTCCTCCACACGCCGAGAGTATAGGTGATTTGTTACAATTGTGCAGTGCAGCAAGTGCATGGCAGCCATGCCTGGTGAATTTTTTCCGCCAAAATCGCTTCTCTTCTGAAACTTTTGCGGAAACTCGACCGTACGCCACGGTCCTGGCCCCCAGGCGGGCTTTTCCTCGCCACTCTGGCGACCTGCCGGTCTGTATCAAATGCAGCGCCGCTTTGATCTTTCCGGCCGGCGTCTGCAGCTGCAACACCCGCAATCGTTCATGTTGTCGGCATTCATTTTTAACGACAGCGATCTATGGTCGACGGCAACAATGAATGCCGTTGCGACAGGAGGAGGCTGAGATCGGCACCGGGAACAAGCTGGATTTCGCTTCGTTGCTCGACGACCTCATCATCGCTTCCGAGAAGGGCGAAGACGGGGGCGCCCGGCCCTCTATTCCATTCGACTATCTGTCGGTGGCGGACGAGCTTCACTCCGGCCGCATCAAGGTCGCCGGCGAAAGCGTTGCCGCCGAGTACCGCGAAGCGGGCGCCGACCTTGCCGCCGAGTTCGCCGCGCTTCTCGACCAGGCCAAGCTGGCTCTCGCTGAGGAAGAGGATCGCCCTGAGGAAGAGCTGGCGCCGATCGACCCTGAATCGATTGCCGGCGAGCTCGGCCTCGATCGCCCTGCGAAGGATACCGATTTCGGCCGCATTCGACGCAACTTCGCCTTCGCCAACCATCCGGACCGTGTCGCCCCGCATCTGCGTCAGCGCGCCATGATCCGCATGCAAGTGGCCAATATGCTGATCGACGAGGCCAAGCGGCGCGCGCTGGCCGCGGCACGACGCTAACC
>NZ_RZSR01000488.1:0-4426 GCF_004023265.1 Mesorhizobium sp. M1A.F.Ca.IN.020.06.1.1 | reverse complement strand
ACATATTGTACCGATCGCTCGCGCTGGCCCTGGTTCTTGGCGGCAAGGTTGCGTTCGCCCAGCATCAGCGTCACCGAACCCCAGCAACGTATGCCGTGCTCCTTCAGGAGCGCGCGCGTTTCCTTGGTTTTGTACTGCTCGGGCTCACCGGAAATCTCGATCGACTCATAGCCGAACTTCTTGATGCGCTTCAGCGTCACCTCCAGCGGCTCCGCCCGCATCCAGTTGTGCGTCGAAAGATGCATGGTCTGTCCTTCCCAGAATTCGCCTGTCACGTTTTTCGCGACGTTCTCCACCGAGCCCGTCGCATGATCTCCTCCCCACGGCGTTCCAGTGTTTTTTCTCGAAACTGGTTCGACCAATTGGGCCTGACAGAACCTCTACAGCAAATTCACAGTAACGGCAAGGAGACCACCTAGTGGGCTCAACTCATCAGTCAATGCTTTGATTTGAATAGATTAAGATCCCTTTCGGCAATCGTGCGGATCGCATTCCAGCTGTTTCTGGCCGCTTGACCAAACAGCCGTATTTGGTAATACCAGAATGCCGCTGCTTGTCGGCGCCGAGACGAACGGTCGAAGAGGCTAGCCCTCGCTTCAATCGGCGCTATGCTTGGTCCATGAAAACGAGAGAGGGAGGATGCCGATGTCGACGACGATGAAGGGTCCCGGCCTGTTTCTGGCGCAGTTCGCGGGCGACGCCGCGCCGTTCAATTCGCTGGCTTCGATCACCAAATGGGCGGCCGGGCTCGGCTACAAGGGCGTACAGATCCCGACCTGGGACGGACGCCTGTTCGATCTGAAAAAGGCGGCGTCATCGAAAACCTATTGCGACGAGGTCAAGGGCATCTGCACTGAAGCCGGCGTCGAGATTACCGAACTGTCGACGCACCTGCAGGGGCAGTTGGTGGCGGTGCATCCGGCTTACGACGCGCAGTTCGACGGGTTTGCGCCACCCGAGGTGCACAACAATCCGAAGGCCCGGCAGAAATGGGCGGTCGAGCAGATGGAATTCGGCGCCAAAGCATCGAAGAATCTCGGCCTCCAGGCGTCGGTAAGCTTCAGCGGCGCGCTCGCCTTCCCGTACCTCTATCCGTGGCCACAGCGGCCGCCTGGGCTGATCGAGGAAGCGTTTGCCGAGCTTGGCAAGCGCTGGAAGCCGATCCTCGACGTCTATGATGAGAACGGCGTCGATATCGGCTACGAGATCCATCCAGGCGAGGACGTGTTCGACGGCGCGACCTTCGAGATGTTCCTCGACGCGGTCGGCGGCCACAAGCGTTGCAACATCAACTACGACCCGTCGCACTTCCTGTTGCAGCAGCTCGACTATCTCGAGTTCATCGACATCTACCACGAGCGGATCAAGGCCTTCCACGTCAAGGATGCCGAGTTCAACCCGACGGGGCGGCAAGGCGTCTATTCGGGCTATCAGGGCTGGGTGAACCGGGCCGGGCGTTTCCGTTCCCTCGGCGACGGGCAGGTCGATTTCAGCGGCATCTTCTCCAAGCTCACCCAGTACAACTACGATTCCTGGGCGGTGCTCGAATGGGAATGCTGCCTCAAGCATCCCGAGGACGGCGCGGCCGAAGGCGCACCCTTCATCCAGCATCATATCATCCGGGTCACCGAAAGGGCCTTTGATGATTTCGCCGGCGGCACCAGCGACAAGAGGCTGCTGCGCGCGATGATGGGGATTTAGCACCTTTATCCTCCCCCTCGAGGGGAGAGTGGCCCAAAGGGCCGGGCTGGGTCGGTTTCATGCCGAGATCCACGCCCGGCGACCCCACCCGATCCGCTGTGCGGATCGACCTCCCCTCAAGGGGGAGCTAACCAACATGAGGGAGAACGAAAGCATGGTCGGCGCATCGAAATCGGAAACGGGAGGCGGCCCGATCCGCTACGGCATGGTCGGCGGCGGGCAGGGCGCTTTCATCGGCGCGGTGCACCGGATTGCGGCGCGCATGGACAACGACTTCGTGCTGGTGGCCGGCGCGCTGTCGTCGGACCCGGCGCGCGCGAAGGCCTCGGCCGAAGAACTCGGGCTCGATCCGTCACGCAGCTACGGCTCCTATGCCGAGATGGCCAAGGCCGAAGCCAAACGCCCCGACGGCATCGAGGCAGTGGCGATCGTCACGCCCAACAATGTGCATGTGCCGGCGGCCAAAGCCTTCCTGGAGGCGGGTATCCACGTCATCTGCGACAAGCCGCTCGCGACCTCGCTCGCCGAGGCGAAGAAGCTTGCCGCACTGGTCGAGAAGGCTGGAAAGGTGTTCGTGCTCACCCACAACTACACAGCCTATCCGATGGTGCGGCAGGCGCGCGAGATGGTGGCCAAGGGCATGCTCGGCGACATCCGCATCGTGCAGTCGGAATATCCGCAGGACTGGCTGACCGAAGACCTCGCTGCGACCGGTCAGAAGCAGGCCTCATGGCGCTCCGACCCCAAGCAGGCCGGCGCCGGCGGCGCGCTCGGCGACATTGGCACGCACGCCTACAACCTCGCCCGCTTCGTCTCGGGGCTCGAGCTGGATTCCCTTTCGGCCGACCTCGACGCCTTCGTGCCGGGACGCCAGCTCGACGACAACGTCAATGTGCTGTTGCGCTTCAAGCCGGTCGGCAACAAGCATCCGGCCAAGGGCATGATCTGGGCGAGCCAGGTGGCGCCCGGCCACGAGAACGGGCTGAAGCTGCGCATCTACGGCTCGAAGGGCGGGCTCGAATGGGTCCAGGCCGACCCGAACTATCTTTGGTACACGCCCTTCGGCCAGCCGAAGCAGTTGCTGACCCGGGCGGGCGCCGGCGCGATGCCGGTAGCGGCGCGTGTCAGCCGCGTGCCCTCCGGCCATCCGGAGGGCTATCTCGAAGGCTTCGCCAATATCTACCAGGAAGCGGCCCGCGCCATCCGCGCGGCGCGCAAGAAAGGCGGCAAGCTGGCCAAGGATGTCGCCTTCCCGACGATTGAGGACGGCGTCGAAGGCATGGCCTTCATAGAGGCGTGCGTGAAGTCGTCGAAGAAGAACGGGGCGTGGACGAGGCTATAAAGGCGGGCTCGGCGCCGGCGCGGGCCGGATGAGGGGGAGTGTGGCCCGCTAGCGCAAGTGGTTGGCCGCCAGAGGAGGGGTGTCGATGAAAATCGGCATGTGCATGTTCTTATGGACGACGAGCGTCTCGAAAAGGCACGAGGTGCTGCTGAAGGACATCAAGGCAACCGGCTTCGACGGCGTCGAGATACCGGTCTTTGCGGGCGAACCGAATGACTACAGGAAGCTCGGCGAGATGCTCGACCGCATCGGACTGGAGCGCACCGCGGTCTCGGCGATGGGCGATCCGGCGATGAACCTGATCTCTCCGGATGCAGCGACGCGCAAGGCCGGCATCGACTACATGAAATCGGCGATCGACTGCAGCGCCGCGCTCGGCGCGAACAAGCTGAGCGGCCCGCTGCATTCGACGCTTGGCGCCTTTTCCGGCAGCGGCCCGACAGCGACCGAGAAGAAGCGCTCGGTCGCCTCGCAGCGCGCCATTGGCGATCATGCCGGCAAGAGGGGCGTCACCATCGGGCTCGAAGCGCTCAACCGCTTCGAGTGTTATCTGGTCAACACGATGGACGACCTGTCCGAGCATATCGACGCGATTGACCGGCCGCACATCAAGGCGATGTACGACACTTTTCACGCCAATATCGAGGAGGCCGACCCGATCGGCGCCTATACGCGCAATCGCCGGAACGTCGTCCACATCCACATCTCGGAAAACGACCGCGGCGTGCCGGGGCGCGGCAACATCCCCTGGAAGGAAACTTTCGCGGCGATCCGCAAGAGCGGCTATGACGATTGGCTTACGATCGAGTCGTTCGGCCGATCACTGAAGGATCTGGCGGCTGCGACCAAGGTGTGGCGGGATTTCGCAGAGAGCCCGGAGGCAGTTTATCGCGAAGGGTATCGGCATATCAGAGATGGGTGGAAGGCTGCCGCTTAAACGCCCTCTCCATTCGTCATCCACGGGCGGAGCGGGAGCGAAGCGGACGCCGAGACCCGAGGATCCATTCCGTGACGTCGACGCTCCGCCACGATGCAATTCTGCACCGGCTGCATTCTACGGCTTAGGGAACGGCATTACTGTGTTCATGCGAAGGCTGTTTTGTCATCGAATGATGGCATTGAGGACGACCAGGAGCTTCCTTGCAGCGGCGATGATGGCCAGTTCTTGGACCCTGAGCGGGCTGCGAGGTTTGTGCGGCATCGAGACGATCGGTCTTGGCGCGCCGTCTTGTCGACTTCGCATAGTGGTGGGTGTGTGCCGGGTTGTGCGGCGAGAACGGCACGCCGGACTTGGCCAGCGCATGGCGCAACAACCGCTCATGGACGCCAGTCGCCTCCGACTAGCCTTCGACATCCGTCATCAAGGGCGACAACCCCTGACTC
>NZ_RZSR01000487.1:0-4428 GCF_004023265.1 Mesorhizobium sp. M1A.F.Ca.IN.020.06.1.1 | reverse complement strand
GGATAGGGCGAGGGGATCTTGTGCTGCCATTCGAACGGAATGCCGAAACCGGCATGAAAGGCGGGCAGGGCGGTCAGGCCCGCGCCGACCACCGACGATCCGTGATAACCCTGCTCAATGGAAATAAACTGGTCGCGTTCAGGCTCGCCTCTGGCATTCCAGTAGTAGCGGACGAACCGGATCGTGCTGTCGACCGCGTCCGATCCCCCGAGAGTGAAATAGACGTGATTGAGATCCCCGGGCGCCCGGTCGGCCAGCTCCGAGGCGAGCCGGATGGCGGGCTCCGAGCCGAGATCGAAATAGGCGGTGGCGTAGGGCAACTCGCGCATCTGCCGGGCCGCTGCTTCGACGATGCTGTCGTGACCATAGCCGGCATTGACGCACCACAGTCCGGCGAAGCCGTCGAGAAGTTGCCGGCCGGACGCATCGGTCACGGTAGCGCCCTTCGCCGATTTCAGCACCCGCACGCCGAGCGCCTCATGGCCGCGATATGAGGCGACCGGATGGATGAGATGGGCGCGGTCGAGTTCGATCAGGGAATTGGCGAGCATTGTTGTCCTCCGGGCTATCCGAGCGCCTGGTTGGCGAGGGCGTAAACTTTTGGCCTGGCCTGTTCGGCCCCATTCTTGGCCGGACGGTCCATAGCGACGCCGCCGCCGACATGAGCGAGGCCGATTTCTCCGAGCCAGCCGGCGATGCCGGTCCTGCTTTCGGTATCCACGCGCAGGAAAGCGCCAGGGCGAGACGCGGCGAAAAAGCTGATCAGGGCCTTGGCGTCGTCTGCATTTCCGGCGATGACGGGGCCGATCACCTCGCCGCGTCCGAACGGGCGGATTGCGGCATAGGCCGCGATGACGCCACTGCGGCGGATGACGGCGAATTCACCCCGCTCGGCCAGCGCATCGATCAAAGCTTCACGGTCGGCGCCGTAGGCGTCACGGTCCAGGGCCTTGATTTCCGGCAGATGGTGCGCGCCCGCGGCTTCCACACCGTCGGAAGCCTCAAGCGCTGTCACCTTGCCCTGATGCTGAAGAATCGTGCCCGAGGGCACGAAGCCAAGCTTCTCATAAAGAGGCATGCCGTCGGTCGTGGCGACGAGCCGCAGCGCACGGTCGCCGGCAAGGGCGAAGGCCTGTTCCATGAGCCGGCGCCCGAGCCCTTTGCCTCGCGCGTTCCTGTCGACGATCACCATGTTGATCATGGCGCAATCGGCGCCGTAAGGCGTTACCAGGATTGTCCCGGCGACCCGGCCCTGGTCGTCGAGCGCAACCGCGCCGCTCGAAAGCTGCAGCGCCATCTGCCAATCCTGCGGGCGATGCGGCCAATTCTCCTGCCGAGATAGCGCGACTGCACCCTCGATATGATCCGGCCCGAAGTCCTGGAGTTCGATCTCGCCTTGCTGCATGACGCACCTTTCAGTCTGACCCCAAGTCTCGATCATCGGTGCGCCGCAGATCGTCTAAAGGTCTCGACTTCCGCGGTATCATTCGCCGTTGCTGAGGGGGTGCGCCGCATCTTGTGCTGGCCCCTATGGAACTGGATGCGTTTAGCGCCTCGACCGGCGGCATCCTTCGACACTCAAGATGCTACAGCGTGCCAAACGGAACCGCGGATACGGAACTTTCTGCTTTCGGCAGCCGCTTTTCGGTCAAGTGGGTCGCTTCCTGCCGGCCTATGATGAAAGACGTCCCAACACGGATGTGCTTCCACCGGAGATCGACGGATATGGCTTCTTTCAGGCCCAAATACATCACCTTCGACTGCTACGGCACGTTGACTAATTTCCAGATGGCCGAGGCGGCGCGTGACCTCTATGGCAGCCGACTCGACGAGCCGCGCATGCAGGCGTTCATCAAGAACTTCGCGGCTTACCGGCTCGACGAGATCCTGGGCGACTGGAAGCCCTATGCCGACGTCGTCCACAACGCGCTCGAGCGCGCCTGCAAGCGCAACGGCGTCTCCTTCAGCCCGGACGACGCCACGATGGTCTATGAGCGTGTCCCGACCTGGGGGCCCCACGCGGACGTTCCAGCCGGGCTGGCGAAGGTTGCCAAGGAAATTCCGCTGGTCATCCTCTCCAACGCCATGAACGCGCAGATCATGTCCAATGTCGAGAAGCTCGGCGCGCCATTCCATGCCGTCTACACGGCCGAACAGGCGCAGGCCTACAAGCCACGCTTCAAGGCTTTCGAATATATGTTCGATAGGCTGGGCTGTGGTCCGGAGGATGTTCTTCACTGCTCGTCCTCGTTCCGCTACGACCTGATGTCGGCGCATGATCTCGGGATCAAGAACAAGGTCTGGGTCAATCGCGGCCACGAGCCGGCCAACCCCTATTACGGCTATGTCGAGATCGCCGACATTTCCGGTCTTCCGGGCGTGGTCGGGCTTTGAAACTGACGGATTGCAAATGAAGCTGGTCTCCTACTGGCACGACACCGCTCCAGTTTTTTCCGGCGGAGCGCAAGGCCCGGTCGAGGGACACTACGACGCCGCCATCATCGGCGGCGGCTTCACCGGCCTCGCCGCCGCCCGCCAACTGGCGAAGGCCGGCGCCAAGGTGGCGGTGCTGGAAGCAGAGCGGGTCGGCTGGGGCGCGTCCGGACGCAATGGCGGGCACCTGAACAACGGCCTCGCCCACAGCTACCTTTCGGCCAAGGCGGAGCTCGGCAAGGAGCGCGCGATCGCGCTCTACCGGGCACTGGACGATTCCGTCGACACCATCGAGGCGCTGGTCGCCGAGGAGGGTATCGACTGCAATTTCCGCCGCGCCGGCAAGCTGAAGCTCGCCTCCAAGCCGCAGCATTTCGAAGCGATCGCCCGTAACTTCGAGGCCGTCCATGCCGAGGTCGATCCGGACACGGCGCTGCTGTCGCCGAACGATCTCAAATCCGAGATCGGCTCGCCCTTCCATGGCGCGATGCTGTCGAAGAAGAGCGCCATGATGCATATGGGCCGCTACGTGGCCGGGCTGGCGACAGCCGCGGTTCGTCATGGCGCCGTCATCCACGAGAATGCAGCGGTGACGGAACACAGGCAATCCGGCACGCGGCATCAGCTGACCACCTCCCGCGGCCGCATCAGCGCCGACAATGTGCTGGTGGCGACCGGCGCCTACACCACGCCGAATTTCGGCTATTTCCGCCGCAGGATCATTTCCGTCGGCAGCTTCATCATCGCCACGCGACCGCTGAGCGACGCCGAGATCGCCGCGACCATGCCCGGCAACCGGACATGCGTGACCTCGATGAACATCGGCAACTACTTCCGGCTTGCGCCGGACAAGCGCCTGATCTTTGGTGGCCGCGCACGCTTCTCGGCGACATCGGACCAGCGCTCCGATGCCAAGAGCGGACAGATATTGCGGGCAAGCCTCGCGGCGATCTTCCCGCAGCTCGCCAGGGTCGAGATCGATTATTGCTGGGGCGGGCTGGTCGACATGACCAAGGACCGCTTCCCGCGGGCCGGCTACCATGACGGGGTCTGGTACGCGATGGGCTATTCCGGCCACGGCGCGCAGCTTTCCACCCATCTGGGGATGATCATGGCCGATGCCATGCTTGGTCGCGCGGACCGCAATCCGATGAAGGGGCTCGAGTGGCCCGCCATTGCCGGCTATTCCGGCAAGCCCTGGTTCCTGCCGATGGTCGGTCTCTACTACAAGGCGCTCGACCGGATCCAGTGATCGGGGCTGGGGTTTAACCCAGCCCGCCCATGTGGAAGCTCTTCAGTTCCAGATATTCCTCGATGCCGGCCTGCGCGCCCTCGCGCCCGAGGCCGGACTGCTTGACGCCGCCGAAGGGAGCTATCTCCATCGAAACCGAGCCGGTGTTGAGGCCCACCATGCCGAACTCCAGCGCCTCGCCGACGCGCCAGGCGCGCTTCAGGTTCTCGGTGTAGAAGTAGGAGGCAAGCCCGTAAGGCGTGCCGTTGGCAAGCGCGACCGCTTCCTCTTCCGTCTCGAAGCGGAAAAGCGGTGCGACCGGACCGAAAGTCTCCTCGCTGGCGAGTTCCATTTCGTTTGTTGCGCCGGCCAGCACCAGCGGCGCGACATATTGAGGACCCTCCGGCAGCACCGGCTTATCGGTGACGATCGTCGCGCCCTTGGCGAGCGCGTCCCCGACGTGCCGATTGATTTTCTCGACCGCCGCCATGTTGATCATCGGCCCGATGGCGACGCCGGGCTGCGTGCCCGGTCCCACCGTCAACGCATTGACGCGGGCGCTGAGCTTGGCGGAGAAGGCGTCATAAACTCCGGCCTGGACGAGAATGCGGTTGGCGCACACGCAGGTCTGGCCGCCATTGCGGAACTTCGACGCCAGCGCCCCCTCGACGGCGAGGTCGAGGTCGGCGTCGTCGAAGACGATGAAGGGCGCGTTGCCGCCGAGCTCGAGGCTGAGCCTTTTCACGCTATCGGCCGCTCCGCGC
>NZ_RZSR01000486.1:0-4433 GCF_004023265.1 Mesorhizobium sp. M1A.F.Ca.IN.020.06.1.1 | reverse complement strand
AGGATAGACAGCCGTGCGCATGAGCCCATTCCTATCGGCGCGGCTGCCGATTCGGTCAACCCGTCCGCGACGCTATCAACGCCTTTCTTTCAATGCGGTTCCGCGTCAGCGCAACTCCACCGGAACGACGGTCGTCTCCTTGATCTCCTCCATGACGAAGGAAGCGGAGACGTCCGACAGCGGCACCTTGGCGATCAGCCGCTGATAGAGCCTGTCATAGGCTTTCACGTCGGCGACGCGGGCTCTCAGCACATAGTCGAGGTCGCCCGACATGCGGTAGACGCCGGTGATCTCGGCAAAGCCCGTCACCGCCGCCCGGAACTTTTGCAGCCAGTCCGGGTCGTGGTTCGACGTGCGGATCAGGATGAACACCGAAAGCCCGAGTCCAAGCTTGTCGGCATCGACCAGCGCCACGCGCCCGGTAATGACGCCCTCCTCCTCCAGCCGCTTCACGCGCCGCCAGCAGGCGTTGCGGGACAAGGCCACGCGCTCCGACAACTGGTCGACGGAAAGCGTGCCGTCGCGCTGCAGTTCGGCCAGCAATCTCCGATCAGTTTCGTCGATATCATATGCCATTCTTGGGATAAATGTCCCAAAATAGGGCTAGACACAAGGACAATTTGGGATCGATGAACCTTCAACTCGTGGCAGGATACTCAATATCGGGGCTCATCCCGGCAGGAGGGATCACCATGACGACGCGGTTTTCGGCGCTCTTTACGTCTCATCCGGCCAAGGTTGGCGAAACCTATTTCGGCCACATGGCCTTCGCCGCCTGGTTCTGCTCCCGCCTGTCGATGGCCGCGGGCGCCGCCCTCGTTCACGCTTTCTTGCCATTTCTGTTCGAGACTACCGCCAGCCGAATCGTCCGTGAGCTCTATGAGCGCACGAACAACAGAGGCTCACACGCGGTGAAGGAGCCTCAGGCTCTGATGGATCGCGCCTGATAAATGGTGGAATGCGATGTGCCGGTGGGCGGCTTATCTCGGTGAAGCGGTCTTCCTCGAAGACATCGTCACCGCGCCCTGCCACTCGCTGATTGCCCAGAGCCACTGCGCCCAGGAGGCCAAGTCGCCGACCAATGGCGACGGTTTTGGCCTCGCCTGGTATGGCGACCGTCCCGAGCCCGGCCTTTACCGCGACATCCTGCCGGCCTGGTCGGACCCCAATCTGAAAAGCCTCTGCCGGCAGATCAAATCAGGCCTGTTCCTCGCTCATGTGCGCGCCTCCACCGGCGGCGCGACCAGCCGCATGAACTGCCATCCCTTCGTCTCCAGCCGCTGGTCGTTCATGCATAACGGCCAGATCGGGGGCTTCGAGAAGATCCGCCGCGCGCTTGAGAATTCGCTGTCGGATGCTGTCTTCGACCAGCGCGAAGGGACGACTGATTCCGAACTGTTCTTCCTGCTGATGCTCGACGAAGGCCTGTCCGCCGACCCGCAAGGCGCGGTAGCCCGCGCCACCAGCCGCGTTCTCGAGGCTTCGCGCCACGCCGGTCTCGAACCCTCCCTGAAGCTGACAGCGGCATTTTCCGATGGCGAGGCGCTCTACGCCGTGCGCTACGCCACCGACGGCCAGGCGCCAACGCTCTATACCGGCGCATTCGCGAGCCGCGCCGGCCGCTGCATCGTCTCCGAACCGTTCGACCGCGACGGCGGAGAATGGCAGGCGATCCCGCCGTCGAGCTTTGTCACCATGACAAGGGACGGCACAAACATCCGGCCGTTCGCGCCGACCGTTGCTAAGTTCGCGTTGGCCGTCTAGCTCCAAACGTAGCGAAGGTCGCGGGACAGCGCCGCCCTGACCACAGGTGGGCGCAATTTCGATCAAGCACCGCTGTCCTAACAATGCTGAATTCGGCTTGAAGCCGCGGTCTCATCCGCCATGTTCAAGGCGCAGCGCGGCAAGCAGCCGGAGTGCAGCACAATGGACATCGGATTTTCCTCGACTACCGAACTCGCGGCAGCAATTGCCCGGCGGAGAATCTCGGCCGTGGAGGCGCTGGACGCGCATCTGGCGCAGATCGACCGGCATAACGAAGCTCTGAACGCCGTCGTCCTCCTCGATCGGGAAGGCGCGCTTCAGCGTGCCCGAGAAGCCGATGCGGCACTGGCCCGCAGCGCCGCGCTCGGCCCGCTGCACGGCGTGCCGTTCACGCTGAAGGATGCGCACGAGACCGCTGGCATGAAGACGACGGTCGGCTTCCCGCCATTTGCCGACAACGTTCCCAAGCAGGACAGCCCTGTGGCTGCCAGGCTAAAGAGAGCCGGCGGCGTGCTGGTCGGCAAAACCAATGTCGCCACCATGCTGGGCGACTGGCAGTCTGACAATCCGCTGTTCGGCCGCACCGGCAACCCTTGGGATCCGTCGCGCACAGCGGGCGGCTCCAGCGGCGGCGCTGCCGCTGCGGTTGCTGCGGGCATGACGCCCTTCGAGGTCGGCACCGACATGCAGAGTTCCATCCGCTTGCCCGCCGCCTTTTGCGGCGTCTACGGCCTGAAGCCGACCGAGCATCGCGTCTCGCTGGCCGGCGCTTTTCCCGACCCGGGCGGCATTCCGCGCAGCGTCCGCTTGATGTCCTGTGTCGGGCCGATTGCTCGCAATCTGGAGGACCTGGCGCTGATTTACCGGATCATTGCCGGTCCGGACGGCGGCGATACCGATCTGGCGCCGGTGCCGGTTGATGCGATACCGACGCTCGAGCTGACATCGCTGCGCATCGCCTTCGCCGGCACCTTCCGCAGCTTTCCGGTGGCCGCCGAGATCGGCGCCGCGGTCGAGAGATTGGCTGCTAGGCTGGCTTCCGCCGGCGCGCACGTCGAGGAAGCCAAACTGCCGAAGCTCGACCTGCATGATGATCTCACCGAGGGCGGCAAGTTGATCGGCATGATGTTGGAGGCAGCGCAACCGGAACCGCCGGAACAGCCTGCGCCGGTGTCGCGCTGGTTCGCGGCGCTCGCTCGCCGCGACCGGTCGATTCTTGCTTGGGAGCGGTTCTTCGAAAGCTGTGATGCCTTGCTTTGCCCGGTCGCCATGACAACGGCCTTTCCGCACTGCAAGCCAGGCAGCGCGCTGAAGGTCGACGGCAAGGACGAGAGCTATTGGATGCTGCCGGCCTATGGCGCGGTCTTCAATTATTCCGGCCATCCGGCGCTGGCGATACCAGGCGGGCAGGACAGCAACGGGTTGCCCATCGGCCTGCAACTGGTCGGCAAGCGCTGGTCGGAGGCGAGACTGCTCGGCGTCGCTGCGGCGATCGCGCCGCTGACCGACGGGTTTCGCCGGCCGCCGGGCTACTGAGCGAAGCGCGACAGCGCATAAGGCGCGAGCAATGGATCGCGCTCGCCATCGACGATTTCGCGGGCCGCAAACAGGCCGATGGCGGGTGCCAGCGTGATGCCGGAATGGGTGACGGCGACATAGACGCCGCCTACGCCGTCGGCGCGGCTAACAATTGGGAAACCATCGATCGGAGTAGGACGATAGCCGACTGTGTGGAAATCGTACTCCAGCCCGTCGGCGCCGCGCAGCATCGCTTTCACCGCTTCGAAAAGCTCAAGCGCGGTTGCCTCCGGGTTCTCGCCCGGATCGCCGCCGCCAAAATCCGAGCCGGCGATGATCCGGCCCTCGGCCGTCTGCCGCATATGCAGCCTCTCGGCCAGCACCAGGCCGTTGAGGAGCTTCCTGTAGGGTCGCGAATGCACGATCAGACCGGGCGGCGTCTTGATCGGCAACTGGACGCCTGCCGTCGCGGCGATCGCCGGAGCGCCGGCGCCGGCGGCGATCACCACCTCGTCGGCGGCGATGGTTTCACCCGCAACGACGACGCCGCTCAGGCTGCCGCCGGATAGAGTCAGTCTATCGACAGTCCCAGTAATAAGCCGCGCGCCGCGCCGTTCGGCGTCCGCCAGCAGCGCCGTTGCGGTCGCCACCGGCTCGGCCACGCCTTCCTCGGCGACATGAAGCGCGAAATCGGGAAGCTCGGTCAGGTTGGGTTCGATCCGCGCCGCCTGTTCGCGGCCGACCTGCTCGATGCCGTAGCCCCAGGACGAATGCTCGGCCGCATAGGCTTTGAGCTTGTCCGCCGGCAGGTCCCAGCACAGGCCGCCGCACCAGGCAAGCGGCAGGCCCGGCAGATCATTCGCCAAGCGTTTCCACTCGTTCATCGCCCGGATGCGCAGCCGGAAATAGGTCTCCGGATTGCCCCAGCTTGCGTTGATCCAGGCGAAGGAATTGGGCGTCGCGACGCCGCCGGCGCCGCTTGTCGAGACGACCGTCACCCTCGCTCCAGCCTTCGCCAGATGCCAGGCGATCGATGCGCCGATGATGCCGGCGCCGATGACGATGACTTGTTTTGCGCTGCTCATGCCATGACCTTCAGAGGAGATTTCCCCGTCATGCCATCGCGCCGGCCAGACCTCAAGCGAGAAGCG
>NZ_RZSR01000485.1:0-4435 GCF_004023265.1 Mesorhizobium sp. M1A.F.Ca.IN.020.06.1.1 | reverse complement strand
GCATCGGCAGGGATGGAAGGCCAGCCGCTGCATGCCGCCAATCGAGCGCCGAGAGATCAGCCAGCGTTTCATGCGAAATTCGGAAGCCGGCGGCCTCGCGCCCCTCGGTGAAAACCCCTTCGCCCGCCGAACGGCTGGCCAGCGGCGCGTCGATCATGCGCGACATGGCTGTGACCTCGCGAACATAGGCCTTGCCGGAGGACGGCGGCGCGAGCAGCACGAGACCCGCCACGTCGTCGCGTCCGGCCGCCGCCAGCGGGGCCAGCAGGGCACCAAGCCGGAAGCCGACCAAAATGACGTCCGCCACGCCGCAATCCTGCTTCAGCCGATCGATCGCCGCGCCTATGCTCGCCGTCCACCGTTGCACCTGACCGGGCGTTGAATGATCCCCGGCGGCATTGCCGCAGCCGGGATAGTCGAATTGCAGCGCCGGCAGACCGTTTTCGGCCACCTTGTCAGCCAGAAGCCGCAGGAAACGCCGGCTGCACAGGTCCTCGTGGCCATGCGCCCCGGCGATCACGACACCCCGGCCGCGCCGCCCGGTTCCCCTGCCTTCATGAAGCCAGCCGATCGTGTCGGCGAAGACGACCCCCTTCATGCCACGCTCCCGGCAGGCCGCAACGAACGCATGATCTCCGCCCTGGTCTCTACATTGTCGGCTTGCGGCGCATCGTAGGCCACCTCGCGATCGCCATTCAGCGCCGTCACGACGCCGGCCGGCGTGGCAGAGGCCGGCCCATCCAGGCCAATTTCCTTCACCGCGCCCGGCATCAGGTGGAAGCCGTTCTCGCGCGGGAAGAACAGCCCATCCTTGATGGCGACGTGATAGGCGGCGCGCTTGCAAGCGAGCCGCAGGCGCCAGCCGTCTCTGCCGCGCATCAGCCCTGCCGACAGGCCGACATCGCGTCGCGCGGTCATGACGCCGGGAAGCACATGAAAGGCTTCGGCCAGGATCTCGCCGTCGCGGTCTTCCAGCCTTGCCACGGTTACCTCGTGCCCCGCTGGGCCGAAGCGATAGGCGTAAGACAGATCAAAGAAGGCGCCGAGCAGCGAGAATGCCGCAAGCGACTGCGCCCCGCGCGCCTGCAGAGTGACCGGCCGGCGCGCCGCCACCACCGGGGTGACGCCGTCGCGCAGGCAGGCAAGCGATAGCGTCGCCTCGACTGCCCTTGCCGTGTCATTGACGAGATGGACGCTCAGCCCGTTGACGCCCTCATCGCTCAGCGTCAGCCGGAGCGGCGCGAAGGCGCGTCTCAGCGCATGCCAGACCGATTTCGGCCGACCGGCAGAATCGACGACGCCCCACCCTGCTCCCGGGAGCAGATCCTTCCAGAAGAACACCAGCGCGCCCGCCGTCGGGGAGGCCGGTCTGCGCCATTCATCGATCGTGCGCTCAACCACCTCGGCAATGACAGCGCGCGAGAGGTCGAGGTAGCGCGCTGGATCCTCCATGCGCAGCCGGCGAGCGTCGACGCCGAACAGCGTCTCCAGATAATGCTCGCGCACGTCCTCGAAGTCCCACGACGCACCTGCATCGCGCGGCACGCCGGCCTTCCAGCGCGGATCGTGGCCGGGCGGAACGGGCAGATGCTCATCGAGCGTCGCCTGTTCCGGCACGTTGGCGAAGGCGAGGCATTCGCTGGCGAAACGCACCTCCGCGCGGCGCGCGTCCTCCAGTGGCCGGCAATAGGCGCCGACGCCATAGTAGTGCGTCGGGCCGCCATCCGCGGCGAAGGGCAGGCTGCCGCCGGAGGGCGAGGAGGACACGAGCGCCAGATCGGGCAGGATCGCCTGCGCGGCCGGACGCACGACATCGTCGAACCAGGGTGTCGGATCCATCGCCACCGGCATGCCGAGCATCGCGGCCTGCTGCGCCACCTCGCTGCCGCCGCACAGCACCGCCAGCGACGGCGAATGCCGAAGCCGCCCCAACAGGTTCTCCACCTCGCGCGACAGCGCCGCCCGCCAGGCCGCGCTCTTCGCCGGATAGTCGAAATTGGCAAGCATCAAGTCCTGCCAGACCAGAATGCCCATCTCATCGCACAGCTCGTGGAAGGCATCGCTTTCATAGGCGAAGGTGCCGCCGACCCGCAGCATGTTGACGCCGGCTTGGCGCGCGAGATCGAGGTCGGGCTCGATTTCGGCTCGCTCGCAGGGCAGTCGCACGGGATCGGAGGGCGTCCAGACCGCGCCGCGGCAGAACACCGGCACGCCGTTGACGACCAGGCGAAAATCGCGTCCGTCAGCACCGCGATCGATCTCGATGCGGCGGAATCCGACTCGGCCCAGCCGGCTGCGCACCGTGCCCAGCGTCGCCATGACTTCGTGCAGCGCCGGCTCGCCATGTCTGTTCGGCCACCATGGGGCGACATCGGCAACGGCCAATTCCGCCGTCAGCCGGGTGGGTGTCTCGAACTTGAGGGGCGCGCGCACTCCGGCACAGCTGACATGCGCCGTTTGCGCATTGTCGAAGGGTTCGGCGAGGGTTATCGCAACGGCAAGATGCCCGGTCGTGCCGTCGAGCCTGGCGCGCATGTCGGCATCGAGGATGCGCTGCCTGCCATTTTCGTGGATCAGCTTGACCGGACGCCACGGCCCGACGACATCGAAGCTCGGGCACCAGCCCGGCATATGGCCGATCAGGGTCGTGCGCACCAGCCGCAGCCGCTGATCGTCGATCATGCGAGGGCGCCAGCGGGCGCGTGGACCGATCGCCGTTTCCAGATGGCGGTCGAGACTGCGAAAGACGATGGCGAGCTGCTCGCCCCCTGAAAGGCTTACCGCAGCCTCATGGCGCTCGAACATCGAGGTCGAGGTGAACAACAGCCGATCGTCAAGCCAGACCTCGGCGACAGTCGCCAGCCCCTCGAACACCAGCCGCACCGGACCGGTCGCGTCGAGCCTGCGGCTGTACCAGACATCGCGGTCGTGCAGCCGGGTTGGCTGCTTGCGGTCCCAGCGGCCATGCTTTTCCAGCGTGGCGGCCGCCGTGCCGGGACAGGCCGCGTCCAGCCATTCAGCATTTGCGTCGATGTCATTCGGCGAAGCCCAGGCGCCGGCTGCGGAGACGGCCATCCGCCACCCCCGATCCGGCAATCCGGCAGTGCCGACGATCGACACCGTGGCGTCCATTCCCCCACCCATGCTCAAATACGCCTCGGCCGGCCCGCTAGGCCGCCTTGGAGGCGACATCGGCCATGCGGGCGTCCAGCACGTCCATCACCGTTTCGTAGGCCTGCGCCATCGGCGCGATTGCTTCCGTCAAGCCGTCGAAGCGCTGCCGCGCCATCGCGCGGGCGAGCTTGAACTGCATGACCTTGGCGCCCTCGGCAATGTTGCCGGCGGCTTGCACCGCCTCTGCCAGGCAGGTTTCGCCGTGCTGCCCCAGCCATTCGAGATGACTGCCAAGAAGTTCGAAATTCGCGCCGACCTGCCGCAGCGTGTTGAAGGCATAGGTGTGGAAATAGGCAGGCGACTTCGTCGCCAGCCTTTCAGCGTGGCGGCCGAACGCGGCCGCATAGGCGTCGAGCGGATTGCGCTTCGGCCGCCGCTTCAGGTGATGCGTGAGCAGCGCCGCCGCGGTCCCGACCGCGTCGCGGGCCGGGCGCGTGGCGTCGAGCTTCACGAATTCCGCGTAAGGAAACAGCGGCAGGTCGCCCGCCGACACACCATCCCATTGGCCGAAGATGCCGTCATAGTCTTGGCCCTCGAGCGCGAAGTAGCCGTCATTGTGGAAGTAACGCATATGCCGCGACTCGGGATCGAGCGCATTGATGCCGACCGTGGTCTTGGAATGGCCGCGGCGGTAGGTGATGCCTTTGGTGTCGGGCAGGTAGAAGGCATCGACCTCGACCAGCGGCAGCCGGCCGAGCTCGACTTGCGTCAGCACATGCGTCTCCAGCCGTTCGAAGACCGCCAGCTCTTGGATGTCCAGCCCCGCCAGCCTCTGCAGGTCGGCGGTCGGGAACTTGAAGAACGTGAACTGATCACCTTCGAAATCCTGCGCCGCGGTGAAACCGAGCGCTGCGACCGGATCGTGCCCGGTCGCGTGCAGAACCTCGATCAGAAGGTCGACATAGCAGTTGGTCTGCGGCCACCGCCTTTGCGGATCGTGCAGCCAGTGCGGCCGGTAGCTGGCCGGATCGAGGCCGGCGATCGCTCTCAGCATCTCACACGCTCCAGAGCACGTCGCGGACCGGCGCCGGCCAGGCTTCCGCGTCCGGCCCATGGTGGCGGAACAGCGCCAGCGCCACGCGCTCCAGCCCGAAGCCGACGCAGGCCGAATGGCAGAACTCCCCGTCGGCGAACTTCAGGCCCCAGGTCTGGCCAAAATGGTCCTGGTGATAATTGAAGCTCAAGCAGGCGGTCGGCTTCTCGATGCTGGTCACCGGAATCAGCAGCTCGAATTTCAGGCCCTGATCGCGCTGGTTGCTGT
>NZ_RZSR01000484.1:0-4445 GCF_004023265.1 Mesorhizobium sp. M1A.F.Ca.IN.020.06.1.1 | reverse complement strand
GCCGGAATCCAATTCCGCCTGCTGAACCGCCGCAAGGGCCCGGCGGTGCGTGGGCCGCGGACCCAGGCCGACCGCAAGCTCTATCGTCTTGCCATGCAGGCGGCGATCCGCGAGCAGGCCAATCTCGACGTGGTGGAAGGCGAAGTCCTGGACCTCGAGATCGAGGACGGTCGGGTTGCGGCCGTGCTGGTCTCCGGTGACAGGCGGCTCGCCTGCGGCGCCGTGGTGCTGACGACCGGCACGTTCCTGCACGGGCTAATCCATATAGGAGAGAGGAAGATCGTCGCCGGCCGGATGAACGAGCAGGCGAGCCATGGGCTCTCGGCGACGATGGCGCGGGCCGGTTTCAAGCTCGGGCGGCTGAAGACCGGGACGCCCCCTCGCCTCGACGGCCGCACCATCGATTGGGCCTCGCTGGAAGGCCAGGCTGCAGACGATCAGCCGGTGCCGTTCTCGCTGATGACAGACCGCATCGCGAACCCGCAGATCAACTGCGGTATCACACGCACTACGCAGGCGACACATGAGTTGATTCGCCTCAATTTGAAGCGTTCGGCGATGTATTCCGGCTCGATCGAAGGCGTTGGGCCGCGCTACTGTCCCTCGATCGAGGACAAGATCGTCAAGTTCGGCGACCGCGAGGGTCACCAGATCTTCCTCGAGCCGGAGGGCCTCGACGACGACACCGTCTATCCGAACGGCATCTCGACCTCGCTGCCGGAAGAGGTGCAGCTCGACATGTTGAAGACGATCCCCGGCCTGGAACGGGCGACGATGCTGCAGCCGGGATACGCCATCGAATATGACCATGTCGACCCGCGCGAGCTCAAGCCGACGCTGGAGACGAAACGCGTCGCCGGGCTTTTTTTGGCGGGGCAGATCAACGGCACCACCGGCTACGAGGAAGCCGGCGCGCAGGGCCTGCTTGCCGGCATCAACGCCGCGCGCAGGGCATCGTCAAGCGAGTCAGTCGTGCTCAGCCGCACCGAAGCCTATGTCGGCGTGATGATCGACGACCTCATCAGCCGCGGCATCGCCGAACCCTATCGCATGTTCACTTCGCGGGCGGAGTTCCGGCTTTCGCTGCGCGCCGACAATGCCGACGAGCGGCTGACGCCGCTGGCCGACCGCTTGGGGATCGTCTCCTCCGAGCGGATGCAACGTTTCGGCGCGATCAGTGTGAAGCTCGACGCTGCCCGCTCGCTGGCAAAGTCGATCGCCTTCACGCCGAATGAAGCCGCGCGGCATGGACTGGAGATCAACCGGGACGGCGTTCGGCGTTCGGCCTACGACCTTCTCGCCTATCCCGGCGTCGACATGGCCTGGCTGACGCGGATCGAGCCACGGTTTGGCGAACTCGACCCCAACACGGCAGAGCGGCTTGAGACCGAGGCGAAATATTCCGTCTATCTCGAGCGCCAACAGGCTGACGTGGCGCAGATCAGGCACGAGGAATCGCGGCTCATTCCGGAGACCATCGACTTCGCGGACGTGCCCGGCCTTTCCAATGAGCTGAAGCAGAAGATGAAGGCACGCCGGCCGCGCTCGATTGCCGACGCGCAGCGCATGGAAGGGATGACGCCAGCGGCTCTGGCGATCATTGTCGCGCATGTTCGCAATGCCGAGCTGGCTGCACGAAGGTCGGTCGCGTGAGTGGCGATGCCTGGGCGGACCTGCAGAAGGCAGCGGGTCCGGTTTCACGTGAAACATTCGAGCGGCTGCAGGCCTTCGAGCGGCATTTTCAAAAATGGAACCGCAGCATCAATCTGGCGGCGCCATCGACGCTAGACGACGTCTGGCGCCGCCACATCCTGGACAGCGCCCAGCTTGCGCGAATCGCGCCGACCGCAATGCGCTGGGTCGACCTCGGCTCGGGCGGCGGCTTTCCCGGATTGGTACTCGGTTTTCTGCTTGCAGAGCGGCCGGGCGCCACGATCGATCTGGTTGAAAGCAACCGCAAGAAGGCGTCGTTCCTGCAATCGGTCGTCGGCCAATTCGGCCTACCGGCGCGCGTGCTGGCGCGACGCATCGATGACAGCTATCCACTTGTTTCTGCACCGGAAGTCATTACCGCGCGGGCATTGACGGGGCTTCCGGACCTGCTCGATCTTGCCGCACCCTGGCTGACCAAGGGCGCGCGTTCGCTTTTTCACAAAGGCCGGGATTACCGGGCCGAAGTGGAAGAAAGCGCTCACCGCTGGACCTTCGATCTGGTAGAACATCCAAGCATGACAGACGCTCATGGCGTCATTCTGGAAATCACCGATCTGCACCCGGCGACCCCGCAATGAATCACTGGCATCGACCCATGAAAACTGGACCGCGTATCATCACCGTTGCCAACCAGAAGGGTGGCGTCGGCAAGACGACCACGGCGATCAATCTGGCGACGGCGCTGGCCGCGATCGGCGAGCGCGTGCTGATCGTCGACCTCGATCCGCAGGGCAATGCCAGCACCGGGCTCGGCATCGAACGCAAGGATCGCACCGTCTCGTCCTATGACGTGCTGACCGGCGAGCTCGATCTGGAGGCGGCCGCGGTGCCGACCGCGGTGCCGGGTTTGTCCATCGTGCCCTCAACCCTCGATCTGCTCGGCATCGAAATGGAGATCGCCTCGGCGCCAGACCGGGTGCTGCGCCTGCGCAATGCGCTGCGTGCGGCAGCCGCGCGCGCGGCACCGTTCGGCTATGTGCTGATCGACTGCCCGCCGTCGCTCAACCTTTTGACTTTGAATTCAATGGCGGCGGCCGATTCCGTTCTGGTGCCGCTGCAATGCGAGTTCTTCGCGTTGGAAGGCCTTAGCCAATTGCTCGAAACGGTCGAGCAGGTGCGCGGCACGATCAATCCTGACCTCACCATCCAAGGCATCGTGCTCACCATGTTCGATGGCCGCAACAACCTCGCCAACCAGGTGGTGCAGGATGTGCGCGCGCATATGGGCGACAAGGTCTATGAGACGATCATCCCGCGTAACGTGCGCGTTTCCGAGGCGCCTTCCTACGGCAAGCCGGCAATCCTTTACGACCTCAAATGTTCCGGCAGCCAGGCCTATCTGCAGCTTGCCTCGGAAGTGATCCGCCGCGAGCGCAAGCTGCGCGCCGCCTGAATAGCGCAGGCCGAATTTCACTAATCAGTAGCCGATTCGACTCCGAAACGATCTGGACGGAATAATGAGCGAAGACCAATCGAGAAAAAGACTGGGCCGCGGCCTCGCGGCGCTGATCGGCGAGATCGATCGTCCGGCAGCGGCCGAAAAGCCGAGCGCGGTCGCGGCGGATGGCAAGGTGCCGATCGAGTTCGTCAGTCCGAACCCGAAGAACCCGCGCCGGCATTTCGGCGACGCCGAACTCACCGACCTCGCCCAGTCGATCCGAGAGCATGGCGTGGTGCAGCCGGTGGTGGCGCGGCCCTCGCCGTTGCAGCCCGGCCGCTACGAGATCATCGCCGGCGAGCGGCGCTGGCGCGCCGCGCAGCGCGCAGGGCTGACCGAAATCCCGCTCATCGTGCGCGACGTCAACGACCGCACCGCGCTGGAGCTCGCAATCATCGAGAACGTGCAGCGCGCCGATCTCAACCCGGTCGAAGAAGCGCAAGGCTATCAGCAGCTGATCGACGAGCATGGCTAC
The DNA here is from genome assembly GCF_004023265.1 of Mesorhizobium sp. M1A.F.Ca.IN.020.06.1.1. Taxonomy (NCBI): domain Bacteria; kingdom Pseudomonadati; phylum Pseudomonadota; class Alphaproteobacteria; order Hyphomicrobiales; family Phyllobacteriaceae; genus Mesorhizobium; species Mesorhizobium sp. M1A.F.Ca.IN.020.06.1.1. The sequence continues at coordinate 819 of NZ_RZSR01000484.1, read as the reverse complement.
ACGCAGGCCGATCTCGGCCAGGTGATCGGCAAGAGCCGCAGCCACGTCGCCAACACGCTAAGGCTCCTGAAGCTGCCTGACGTCATCCGCGACATGCTGGTCGACGGCGCGTTGTCGGCCGGCCATGCCCGCACGCTGGTCACAGCCGGCGATCCGGCGGGGCTCGCCAAGCGCATCGTCGAGGAGGGGCTTTCGGTGCGTCAGGCCGAGGCGTTGGCGCAAATGCCCGCGGGACCGACACCCGCCAAAGTAAGGTCCGCGCCGAGCGCGCCGGAAAAGGATCCCGACACGCTGGCCTTGGAAAAGCTGATGACCGACACGATCGGCATGATTGTCTCGATCGAGCATAAGGCCAAGGGCGGCACGCTGCGGGTCGACTACCGGTCGCTGGATCAGCTCGATGAGTTGTGCCGGCGGCTGAAGGACGACCGATAAATTGCTGATTTACATGAAATTAGCCGACTAATAAAGTTCTCGATTAAGTTTAGATCTGGGCTGATATATTGGTGATAGGCACAACAAGGGGGCCGGCCGCTGCGCCGGCCTCTTCTTTTTTGCGGCGCCCGCGATAGCCGAAGGCGCCGGCCAATCGCCTCACAGGGGGAGGTTGGCTGATCGCCTACCTCTGCGCCAATCTCGCGCTTTCCACCGCGATGCCGAGCAGCGCCTGACGGGCCAGCGCCTCCGACAGGTCGGGCCGCTTGCGCGTCTGCAGCACAGCCGTCTGCAGCCGGTTCAGCGCGCGGCCGAGGGCTTCGCTGTTCCAGCGCTCGAGCGTCTTTTCCACCAGCTTGCGGCGCGAGAAGAAGACCGGCGGGC
>NZ_RZSR01000483.1:0-4448 GCF_004023265.1 Mesorhizobium sp. M1A.F.Ca.IN.020.06.1.1 | reverse complement strand
GCCGCGCGGAGCGCTACTCCGGCCACTTTCCCGCCGCCGCGATCCACTCCATCCGCTCGGCGACTTTGGGTTCGAAGAATCCCTTCGCCGTGCTCGCGTCCTTCTGGACGATCTGGCAAGGCGTGCGGCAAGCGGGGCGTGTCATCGCCAGGATCAAGCCCGACGCCGTCGTCGGCTTCGGCGGCTATCCGACATTGCCGCCGCTCTATGCGGCGACACGGCGCAAGGTGCCGACGCTGATCCATGAGCAGAACGCCGTCATGGGACGTGCCAACAAGGCGCTGTCGAGCCGGGTCGATGCGATTGCCGGCGGGTTCCTGCCGGAGGGGGAAAGCGCGGCCGGCGCCAAGACGGTGACCACGGGCAATCCTGTGAGGCCGCAGATACTTGAAGCGGCGAAATCGCCTTATGTCGCGTCGGATGCCAGCGAGCCGTTCCGCTTCCTGGTCTTCGGCGGCAGCCAGGGTGCGCAGTTCTTTTCCGATGCTGTGCCGGCGGCGATAGCGCTTTTGCCCGAAGCGCAGCGCAAGCGGCTGGCGATCACCCAGCAAGCGCGCGCGGAAGACGTGGCGCGAGTGAAGACCGCCTATGCCGATCTCGGCGTCGACGCGCAGGTCTCGCCCTTCTTCACCGATATGGCGGCGCGCATGGCGGCCGCACATCTGGTGATGTCGCGGTCCGGTGCCTCGACCGTATCGGAGATCGCGGTCATCGGCCGCCCGGCGCTGCTGGTGCCTTACCCGCATGCGCTCGATCACGACCAGGCGGCGAATGCCGCGGCACTTGCCGCCGCCGGTGGGGCCGAGGTCCATCAGCAATCGACGCTCTCGGCCGAGCGGATCGCCGCGCTGGTCGGCGGGCTGATGGAGGATCCCGGCCGGCTGACCGCAATGGCTGCGGCTGCCCGCTCGGCCGGAAAACCCAACGCGGCGCGGTTGCTCGCCGATCTGACAGAGGCTATTGCGTCCGGCAAAACGGTTTCCGACTACAGGAGGACGCGCGCATGAAGATGCCGCAGACGATCGGCCTCGTGCATTTCATCGGCATCGGCGGCATCGGCATGAGCGGCATTGCCGAGGTGCTGCACAATCTCGGCTACAAGGTGCAGGGCTCCGACCAGGCGGACGGCGCCAATGTGCAGCGGCTGCGCGACAGGGGCATCGAATGCTTCGTCGGCCACAAGGCCGAGAACATCGGCGAGGCCGAGGTGGTCGTGGTGTCGACCGCCATCAAGAAATCCAACCCCGAGCTCAAGGCGGCGCGCGAGAAACTGCTGCCGGTCGTGCGCCGCGCCGAGATGCTGGCCGAGCTGATGCGCTTCCGCCAGGCGGTCGCCATCGGCGGCACGCATGGCAAGACGACGACCACCTCCATGGTCGCGACGCTGCTCGAAGCCGGCGGGCTCGATCCGACCGTCATCAATGGCGGGATCATCAACGCGTATGGTACCAATGCCCGCATGGGTGACGGCGAGTGGATGGTGGTCGAGGCCGACGAGAGCGACGGTACCTTCCTCAAGCTGCCGGCCGACATCGCCGTCGTCACCAACATCGACCCCGAGCATCTCGACCACTATGGCAGCTTCGACAAGGTGCGCGAGGCCTTCCGCCAGTTCGTCGAGAACGTTCCGTTCTACGGTTTCGGCGTGATGTGCACCGACCATCCGGAGGTGCAGGCGCTGGTCGGCAGCATCGAGGATCGGCGCGTCATCACCTATGGCGAGAATGCCCAGGCCGACGTGCGCTTCGCCAATCATCGCATGGACGGAGCTACATCCGAGTTCGACGTGGTGATCCGCGACCGCAAGGGACGGGGCACGACGACGATCACAGGTCTGCGACTGCCCATGCCCGGCCGCCATAATGTCTCCAACGCGACGGCGGCGATCGCGGTCGCGCACGAGCTCGGTCTGTCCGCCGAAGCCATCAAGAAAGGCCTGTCATCCTTCGCCGGCGTCAAGCGGCGTTTCACGCACACCGGTTCCTGGAACGGCGTCGAGGTCTTCGACGATTACGGCCACCACCCGGTGGAGATCGCGGCGGTGCTCAAGGCCGCGCGCGGGGCCACAAAGGGCCGCGTCATCGCGATCGCGCAACCGCACCGCTTCACCCGGCTGCACGACCTGTTCAATGAGTTTTCCGTCTGCTTCAACGATGCCGACACGGTCATGGTGGCGCCCGTTTACGCGGCCGGCGAGGAACCGATCGAGGGCGTGACCTCGGACGCGCTGGTGTCGCGCATCCGTGCCGGCGGCCATCGCGACGCGCGCTATATCGAAGGCCCGACGGCGGTCGCGCCGGCCGTCCGCGAACTTGCCAAGCCCGGCGACTTCGTCATCTTCCTTGGCGCCGGCAACATCACGCAATGGGCCTATGCGCTGCCCAAGGAACTCTGTGGGGCCCCCTCATGATGCGCGGCCAGGACCTGATCGACAAGCTCGGCGACAAGCTTGCCGGCCTGCGCGGCCGCGTCACGCCCAATACCGAGATGGACAAGATCACCTGGTTCCGTGCCGGTGGGCTGGCGGAAGCGCTGTTCCAGCCGGCCGACGAGGAGGACCTCGCGGCCTTCCTGCGCGCGGTGCCGGAGGAAATCCCGATTACGGTCGTCGGCGTCGGCTCAAACCTTCTGGTGCGCGACGGCGGCATCCCCGGTTTTGTGGTGAGGCTCTCCGCCAAGGGCTTCGGCGAGGCCGAAGTCACCGGATCGACCACCATCAAGGCTGGCGCGGCAACGCCGGACAAGCGTCTGGCCGCCGTGGCTTATGAAGCCGGCATCGGCGGGTTCCATTTCTATCACGGCATTCCGGGCGCTGTCGGCGGGGCGCTGAGGATGAACGCTGGCGCCAATGGCGTCGAGACGCGCGAGCGCGTGGTCGAGGTGCGGGCGCTCGATCGCGCAGGCAATGTCTATACGCTGAGCAATGCGGATATGGGCTATGCCTACCGCCATTCGTCGGCGCCTGGCGGGTTGATCTTTACCTCCGCCATCTTCGAGGGCATCCCGCAAGACAAGGTTGCGATTAAGGCGGCGATGGATGCCGTGCAGAACCATCGCGAGACGGTGCAGCCGATCCGCGAGAAGACCGGCGGTTCGACCTTCAAGAACCCGGAAGGCTCGTCGGCGTGGAAAGAGATCGACAAGGCCGGCTGCCGCGGGCTGATGATCGGCGGCGCGCAGATGTCTCCCATGCACTGCAACTTCATGATCAACACCGGCACGGCGACCGGCTACGATCTCGAATATCTCGGCGAGACGGTGCGCGCGCGGGTGCTGGAAAATTCGGGCATCCGCCTGCATTGGGAGATCAAGCGGCTGGGCAACTTCCGGCCGGGTCACGCGGTGCAGGAGTTCCTGGGCCAGCTTCTTTAGCTCGCTGCGATGTTCAAGTAGTGCTTGAACTTGCGTCGTCGGCGACGCCGTCAAGCGTTACCGCAAAGACTCAACAACACACTTTTCTCGCCCGTTTTCGCGGAAAGTGAATCTCTCGGAATCATAGGTACTTGCCAGGGAATCAACTCTCTGATTCTCTGCTCTAAAGCGTTTCCTGATTTGAGTCGTTTGACGCGTTACCCGCGTTTTCCGTCTGGGGGGCAACCTGCCGGAAGACTCGGACTCAATGTGCGGAAATGTTGCGTGCGGAAATATTGGTTGCAGGCCCGGCGTGAGAGGGGAAGGCGGGATGAAGAAGAAGCATGTGGCTGTTCTCCTGGGGGGATTTTCCTCGGAGCGGCCCGTGTCTCTGTCGTCGGGGAAGGCATGTGCGGATGCGCTCGAGAATGAAGGCTATCAGGTCACCCGCGTCGATGTTTCGCGCGATGTCGGGTCTGTGCTTGCCGAGCTCAAGCCCGATGTCGCCTTCAACGCCCTGCATGGCCCGTTCGGCGAGGACGGCACCATCCAGGGAATTCTCGAATATCTCGGAATTCCCTACACCCATTCGGGTGTGCTCGCTTCGGCGCTGGCCATGAACAAGGAGCAGGCCAAGAAGGTCGCCAAGGCGTCCGGAATTCCCGTCGCGGAATCGAGGGTGGTCAACCGCTTCTCCGTCCAGAACAAGCATCCGATGAAGCCGCCTTACGTGGTGAAGCCGGTCAATGAAGGCTCGAGCTTCGGCGTCGTCATCGTGCACGAGGGGCAGTCGCATCCGCCGCAAGTCATCGGCTCGTCCGAATGGAAGTATGGCGAGATCGTCATGGTCGAGCGCTACATCCACGGGCGCGAGTTGACCTGCGCGGTGATGGGTGACGTGGCGCTTGGGGTCTGTGAAATCATCCCGACCGGTCATTCCTTCTACGACTACGATTCAAAGTACGTCCCGGGTGGATCAAAACACGTAACCCCTGCAAAAATTTCACCGAATATTTACCAAAAAATACAGACACTGGCCCTCAAGCCTCATCTTCCTTTCGGTTCCCGGGGCGTTTTCCGGTCGGACTTCCTTTACG
>NZ_RZSR01000482.1:0-4455 GCF_004023265.1 Mesorhizobium sp. M1A.F.Ca.IN.020.06.1.1 | reverse complement strand
CTCGTGGCGGGCGAAATAGTTGACCATGCGGCCGATGGTCGAGGGTGAAAGGTTCTTGCGGTTCTTCAGCTCCGTCGCCCTCGCGACGCCGATCTCGGTGCCGCCGCGGCCGAACTGCTTGCGCAGGCGCAGCCCCTTGGCGTTTTCGGCAACGATCTCAGGGCAGCGCAGGTCGATTTCGTCTGCGGACATGTCATTCATCGCAGATTTTTAGCCTACGGGCAGAATGCGGGGAAGCGGGGTTCCGGAGTTGCTAATCGGTGCCGGTACCAAAATGCGCTGAGATGAACGGGCACGAAGTCGCGCTCTACGGCGCCCCCCTCTGTCCTGCCGGACATCTCCCCCCCAAGTGGGGAGATCAGCCGTCGTCGCGGCTTTCGCCAATCGCCAACGGTGCAGGATCGGCGAGGCGGCGAAGCTGCCAATCCCCCCTCTGTCCTGCCGGACATCGGGGGGATTGGCAGCATCGCTCCAATATCTTGGCGAATTCCCGCAAGCTGGCTCTGTGGATGCGGCAGCCGCGAACTAAACTGCGCCTCTGTGAAAGCAAATTACCTAAACATTATGCCTTTAAATTGGTGATGTTCCTTACCCTGCCAAAGTTGCCCTTACCCAAAATACTCCTGCAACGGCCGAACCTCGAGGTTTCCCGCCCGCAGCGCCGCGATTGCTTCGGCCACGGCCGCAGCACCCGACAGCGTGGTGTAATACGGCACCTTCTGCATCAGCGTCGCGCGGCGGAGCGACTTCGAGTCCGACACGGCTTTCTGGCCGTCGGTGGTGTTGAAGACGATCTGGACCTGGCGATTGCGGATGGCGTCCTCGATGTGGGGGCGGCCTTCGAGTACCTTGTTGATCTTTTCCGCCGTCACGCCGTTCTCGGCGAGGAAGCGGGCGGTGCCGGAAGTGGCAAGCACCTTGAAGCCCTGCTCGGCGAGGCGTTTTACGGCGGGCAGAATCCCCTTCTTGTCTTCGTCGCGCACCGAGACGAACAGCGTGCCCGCGCGGGGGAGATCAACACCCGCCCCTAGCTGGCTCTTGGCGAAGGCCAGCGCAAAGTCGCGGTCGAGGCCCATCACCTCGCCGGTCGAGCGCATTTCCGGCCCGAGCAATATGTCGACGCCGGGGAAGCGGGCGAAGGGGAAGACGGCTTCCTTGACCGCGATATGGCCGGGATTGCGCGCGTCAGGCATGGCGCCGTAATGCGCGAAGGCGTTTTCCAGCGTCTCGCCGGCCATGATGCGGGCGGCGATTTTCGCAATGGGACGGCCGATGGTCTTGGCGACGAAGGGCACGGTGCGCGAGGCGCGGGGATTCACCTCAAGCACATAGACCGTGCCGTCCTTGATGGCGTATTGCACGTTCATCAGGCCGCCGACATTGAGCGCCCGGGCAAGTGCGGCGGTCTGGCGTTCCAGCTCGTCGACGAGCTCCGGCTGCAGCGAATATACCGGCAGCGAGCAGGCGCTGTCGCCCGAATGGATGCCGGCCTCCTCGATGTGCTCCAGGATGCCGGAGACGAAGGTCTCCTTGCCGTCGCAGAGGCAGTCGACATCGACCTCGGTGGCGCCGGTGAGATAAGTGTCGAACAAAAGCGGGTTCTTGCCGAGCAGCGTGTTGATCTGGCCGGTCTTGTCGGCCGGGTATTTCTGCTTGATGTCCTCCGGCACCAGGCCGGGCACGGTGTCGAGCAGATAGGTCTGCAGCATGCCTTCGTTGTAGATGATCTGCATGGCGCGGCCGCCGAGCACATAGGACGGGCGCACCACCAGCGGAAAGCCGAGCTCGGCAGCGACGAGGCGCGCCTGCTCGACCGAATAGGCAATGCCGTTCTTCGGCTGGGTGAGCCCGAGCTTGTGCAACAGCTTCTGAAAGCGGTCGCGGTCTTCGGCAAGATCGATCATGTCGGGCGAAGTGCCGAGGATCGGGATGCCGGCCTTCTCCAGCGCGTCGGCCAGCTTCAGCGGTGTCTGGCCGCCGAATTGGACGATGACGCCGACCAGTTCCCCGGAGGCCTGCTCGGCGCGCAGGATCTCCAGCACGTCCTCCGGCGTCAGCGGATCGAAATAGAGCCGGTCGGACGTGTCGTAGTCGGTCGACACGGTCTCCGGGTTGCAGTTGACCATGATCGCCTCGAAGCCGGCGTCGCGCAGCGCAAAGGCGGCATGGCAGCAGCAATAGTCGAACTCGATGCCCTGGCCGATGCGGTTCGGGCCGCCGCCGAGGATGACGACCTTCTTGCGCGACGAGACGCGCGCCTCGTTGGCGAGCTCGCCGGCGAAGGGCGTCTCATAGGTCGAATACATATAGGCGGTCGGCGAGGCGAACTCGGCGGCGCAGGTGTCGATGCGCTTATAGACCGGGTGAACGCCGAGTTTTTGCCTGGTCTTTTGAATCACTTCCGCGTCGGTCCTGGTCAGCGACGCCAGGCGTGCGTCGGAAAAGCCCATCGCCTTCAGCATGCGCAGGTTCGCCGCGTCCTGCGGCAGGCCGTGCTCGCGGATGCGCTCTTCCATGGCGATGATGCCGGCGATCTGCTCGAGGAACCACGGGTCGATCTTGCACATGGCGTGCACGTCTTCGAGCGAGGTGCCCATGCGGATCGCCTGCGCCACCATGCGCAGCCGATCGGGGGTCGGCGTGCCGAGCGCGGCGCGGATGGCGTTGCGGTCGTCGACGTGGTCTGCCGAGCCAAGGCCGGGGATCTCGATCTCGTCGAGGCCGGTGAGGCCGGTTTCCAGTCCGCGCAGCGCCTTCTGCAGCGATTCCTGGAAGCTGCGGCCGATGGCCATCACCTCGCCCACCGACTTCATGGCGGTGGTCAGCACCGGCTCGGCGCCCGGGAATTTCTCGAAGGCGAAGCGCGGGATCTTGGTCACCACATAGTCGATCGAGGGCTCGAACGAGGCCGGCGTCGCGCCGCCGGTGATGTCGTTCTCCAGCTCGTCCAGCGTGTAGCCGACGGCAAGCTTTGCCGCGACCTTGGCAATCGGGAAGCCGGTCGCCTTCGAGGCGAGCGCGGACGAGCGCGAGACGCGCGGGTTCATCTCGATGACTACGAGGCGGCCGTCGGCCGGATTGACGGCGAACTGGACGTTGGAGCCGCCCGTCTCGACGCCGATCTCGCGCAGCACCGCGATCGAGGCGTTGCGCATCATCTGATACTCTTTGTCGGTCAGGGTCAGGGCCGGCGCGACGGTGATGGAATCGCCGGTGTGCACGCCCATCGGGTCGAGGTTCTCGATCGAGCAGATGATGATGCAGTTGTCCGCCTTGTCGCGGACCACTTCCATCTCATACTCCTTCCAGCCGAGCACGCTCTCCTCGATCAGCACCTCCGTGGTGGGCGAGGCGTCGAGGCCGGACTGAACGATGTCGTAGAATTCGGCGCGGTTGTAGGCGATGCCGCCGCCGGTGCCGCCCATGGTGAAGGAGGGGCGGATAATCGCCGGCAGGCCGACATGGTCGAGCGCTTGCGCCGCGATCGCCATGGCGTGGCTGATATAGCGCTGCTTGCGGTCGCCTTCGCCGAGATTCCAGCGCGTCTCCAAAGCATCGAGCGCGGCATCGAGGTTTTCGGGGTTCTCGGCTTTGAGCGCGGCGCGCTCGGCCTCGTGGATCTTGCGGTCGGCGTCCTTGACTTCTGTGGCGTTGGCCAGCATCGAGCGCGGCGTCTCCAGCCCGATCTTGCTCATCGCCTGGCGGAACAGCGCGCGGTCCTCGGCCTTGTCGATGGCATGCGCATCGGCGCCGATCATCTCGACATTGTAGCGGTCGAGCACGCCCATGCGGCGCAGCGACAGCGCGGTGTTGAGCGCCGTCTGGCCGCCCATGGTGGGCAGCAGCGCGTCGGGGCGCTCCTTGGCGATGATCTTCGCCACCACTTCCGGCGTGATCGGTTCGATATAGGTGGCGTCTGCCAGCTCCGGATCGGTCATGATCGTGGCCGGGTTGGAGTTGACCAGGATGACGCGGAAACCCTCTTCCTTCAGCGCCTTGCAGGCCTGGGTGCCGGAATAGTCGAACTCGCATGCCTGGCCGATGACGATGGGGCCGGCCCCGATGATCAGGATCGACTTGATGTCGGTGCGTCTTGGCATGGTCTATGGATTCCGTTCGGCGAGCGGCTTGCACGAAAAACCGGGCGGGGAGGACCCGGCCGGTTGTGCTTGCGATTCTGGTATCAGGCTAGGAGGGCCTTATAGGGAAGAGTTTTGGCGGATGTAACCCCGAAAATGAGGGTTTGCGGGTTGGCGTGACGGAACAAACCAGGCGTCTCATTCCTTCGCGCCCCCCTCTGCCCTGCCGGGCATCTCCCCCACGAGGGGGGAGATTGGACGTCACGACTGCTTTCGCCAATTTTCGACGGTGAAGAAAAAGCGAGGCGCCAAAACAGCCGATCTCCCCCCCAAGTGGGCCCAAGTGGGGAGATGTCCGGCAGGACAGAGGGGGGCG
>NZ_RZSR01000047.1:0-12724 GCF_004023265.1 Mesorhizobium sp. M1A.F.Ca.IN.020.06.1.1 | reverse complement strand
GTGGGCGTGGAGGTCGCGCCTCCAGGCCGTCATCGCGCGATGCAGCTGCTGCTGGTCGAGGTCAGCCATCTTCTCTTTCCCCAGCGCTCGTTCCAGGCGAGTCTTCCCGAAGTTGCGCTTCATTTCCATCGATTCCGGGGGGAAGCCCGCTTTCCTGAAAATCCTTCAGGCGATCTGCAGCTCCAGCTCCCGCGGCACCGCCCCGACCAGCTCGGTGTAACGGCCGGCGTCGGTCGCGCCTTCCGAATTGATGACGAGGACACGCGACGTCGCATCGAGCCCGAGAGCCGCGCGCATGCCCTTGTCTCCGGCTGCGCGGATCAGCCCGGCAAGCCCCGCGCCGCCGCTCTCGCCGGAAACGATGGCCGGATCGTTGTCCAAGGGCCGGGCCAGCCGGTTCATCACCGCGACCGCGTCGTCTTCGTCGACGGTCATGAAGACGTCGCCGACGCGGGCCAGCACCCGCCAGGCGATCAGGGACGGCTCGGCGCATTCCAGCATCGCCATCACCGTCGACAGCTGAGGAGCGATCGTTACGGGACGGCCGGCCTCCACCGAGGCGTAGACGCAAGCCGAGCGCCTCGGCTCGACCACCACGGCCTTCGGCCGCCCCTCGCCGAGCAGAATTGCCATATAGCCCGCAAGCGCCGCCGCAAAACCGCCGACGCCGGCCTGCAGGAAGACGTGCGTGGGCGGTTCGGCCATGTGCCGCAGCGCCTCGCGCACGATCACCGTGTAGCCCTGCATGACAAGCCCCGGAATGCGCTCGTAGCCGCGCCAGGAGGTGTTGGAGACGATCTTCCAGCCGCGCTCGGCGCCGACCCGGGCGACTTCGCGGACCGCCTGATCATAACCGCCCTCGACCTGCACGATCTCGGCGCCGAAGCGGGCGATGGCCGCCACGCGCTCGGCGCTGACGCCGGCATGGACGTAGATGACCGAACGCGCGCCAACGAGGCCCGCCCCCTGCGCGACCGATCGGCCGTGGTTGCCATCGGTGGCGCAGCAGAAGGTCATCTGGGCGGCGATAGCGCGCAGCTTCGGATCGTTAATTTCGCAGATATCGACTTCGCGACCGAAGCGCTTGCCGGCCTCTTCCAGCACCAGCCGCATGACGGCATAGGCGCCGCCCAGCGCCTTGAAGCTGCCAAGGCCAAGACGCTGGCCCTCGTCCTTGACATGCAGTGCTGCGATGCCGAGGCCATTGGCCAGCGCCGGCAAGGCATAGAGAGGCGTTTCGGCATGGTCGTCGCGAGCCCTCAGATAATGCTCGGCCCGGTCGGCGCCCGCCAGGCCGAGGGCCTCGGCGTCGGCCGGCACCAGCGGCTGGTTGTGTTCGGGGCGCTGGTTGATGAGCAGCATGCTATTCTTTCTTCGATACACTGAACTTTTTTGACGCGCGCGAGAATCGCGCTCCCTGATCTGGCTAGTGATTGAAGTTTGTTTCGATCAGATGTCGCCGGATTCCCGCCTTGGTGGCACGCAACGTTTCGAGATGACTATTTTTGGTGGTGTTTCGCCTTGGCGGCACCTGCCGTCGACAACATACCGTTTGGTTCCGCGATCAGGCGGCTGCCAGCCGGGCGGCGACGCCAAGCAGGACATTGGCGCCCGCAACCAGTTCGTCGGCGGCGGTGAACTCGTCCGGGCTGTGGCTGATGCCGCCCCGGCTCGGCACGAAGATCATCGCGGACGGCGCAATGCGGGCAATCATCTGCGCGTCGTGCCCCGCGCCCGACGTCATGCGCCGGCAGGAGAGGCCGGCGGCTCTGGCGCCATCCTCGATCAGCGAGACGATGCCGGCATCGAACGTCACCGGCTCGAAGCGCGCCAGGCTTTCGGCATGGATGGTGACGCCGGCGCTTGCAGCAAGGTCGTCCAGGAAGGCGGCGAGCGCCGCTTCCGCTTCGCGAAGATGCATTTCGTTCGGATCGCGAAGGTCGATGGTGAAGATTGCCCGCGACGGGATGACGTTGATGGCGTTTGGCTCGAAAGCAATGGTGCCAACGGTGGCGACCGTGGGCGTCGGCGAGGCGCTGGCTCGGTCAGCGGGGAAGCTGATCACCCGCGCGGCGGCGACGCCGGCATCCTGGCGCATCGACATCGGCGTGGTGCCGGCATGGTTGGCCACGCCGTCGATGGTTATGCGCTGCCAGGAAATGCCCTGCAGGTTCTCGACCGCGCCGATGGCGATGCCCTCGCGCTCCAGCACCGGCCCCTGTTCGACATGCAGCTCGACATAGACATGCGGCTTGAGGAAGCCGGGCTGATGTCGGCCGGCATAGCCGATGCGCTCCAACTCCTTACCCAGCACCGAGCCGTCGGTGCCGATCGAGGCCAGCGCCTCTTCGATATCCCGGCCGCCGGCAAAGACCAGCGAGCCCATCATATCAGGCGAATAGCGCACGCCCTCCTCATTGGTGAAGGCGGCGACCACAAGCGGGCGCGCCGGCGCGAATCCTGCCTCCTTCAGGCTCTCGATCGCTTCGAGGCCGGCAAGCACGCCGTAGCAGCCGTCATAGATGCCGGCGTCGATCACCGTGTCGATGTGCGAGCCGAGCATCACCGCTTCCTGGCCTGCCTCGGCGTCGCCCTGCCAGATGCCGAAGATGTTGCCCATGCGATCGATGGCGACGTCGAGCCCTGCCTCTTCCAGCCAACCGACAAGGCGGTCGCGGCCAAGCTTGTCCATGTCGGAGGCGGCAACGCGGACGAGCCGGCCCTGCGCATCGCGACCGAGGCTGCCGAGCTCCTCGATACGGCCAAGCAGACGGTCGGCATTGATCGTCAGACTGCTCATGCCGGCTGCCTCGCAAGCGCAACCTCGTCCGGCGCCATCCCGACCAGCTCGGCATAGCGGCCGGGGTCGGTCGCGCCTTCGGAGTTGATGATGAGCACGCGCGACTGGGCATCGAGGCCGAGAGCCCCGCGCATCTTCTTGTCGCCGGCAGCGCGGATCAGCCCGGCGAGCCCTGCCCCGCCGCTCTCGCCGGAAACGATCGCCGGATCAGTGCCTGAAGGCCGCGCCAGGCGGTTCATCACCGAAACCGCGTCTTCCTCGTCCACGGTCATGAAAGCATCGCCAAGCCGCGACAGCACGCGCCAGGCTACGAGCGACGGTTCATAACACTCGAGCATCGCCATCACCGTGGGCTTGCTGTGCGCAATCGCGATTGGACGCCCCGCCTTCGCGGTGGCGTAGACGCACGCCGCCCGCGCGGGCTCGACCACGATTGCCGTCGGGCGATCTTCGCCAAGCACGATGGCGAAATGGCCGGCCACCGCCGCGGCGAGGCCGCCGACGCCGGCCTGCAGGAAGACGTGGGTGGGCGGCTGCGGCAAGCGCCTCAGCGCTTCGCGCACGATAACGGTGTAGCCCTGCATCACCAGCCCCGGGATGCGCTCATAGCCCGGCCAGGATGTGTCGGAGACGACGGTCCAGCCGCGCTCGGCGGCGACACGGGCGGCTTCCCTGACCGACTGGTCGTAATCGCCGGCGATGCGCACGATCTCGGCGCCGAAGCGGGCGATCGCCGCCACGCGTTCGCTGCTTACGCCCGAATGGACGAAGATGACGGAGCGCGCACCGACCAGGCCGGCGCCCTGCGCCACCGAGCGTCCATGATTGCCGTCGGTCGCGCAGGCGAAGGTCATCCCGGCCGCAATCGCCTGCACGTCGGGCCCATGCAATTCCGCGACATCGATAGCGCGGCCGAGCCGTTCCTCGGCCTCTTCCAGCACCAGTCGGATGACGGCGTAGGCGCCGCCCAGCGCCTTGAAGCTGCCGAGGCCGAGGCGCTTACCCTCGTCCTTGATGTGGAGCGCGGCGATTCCGAGTTCGCCGGCCAGCGCCGGCAAAGCATGCAGCGGCGTCTCGGCATGGTTGTCGCGTGCGGCCAGGAAGCGCTCGGCCTCGGCGGCTCCGGCGAGCCCAAGCGTCGCGGCGTCTTGTTCGGTCAGCGGCTGGCGATGGCTCGGGTGGTGGTTAAGGAGGAACATGGATCGGCTCTCTCTGTCTTGTTGGCTGAAATTTATTGCAAGTCCAGTGAGAAAGGCGCTCTGTTTCGGCACCTGAAATGCAAGTTTGTTTCGTTTAGATGCTGTCATGTCCATTTTGCCCGACCTCGACGCCTTCGACCGCGCCATCCTCGCCATCCTGCAGAAGGACAACAGCACGCCCCAGCGCATTATCGGCGAGACGGTGAACCTCTCGGCGCCGGCCGTGCAGCGGCGCATCAAGCACATGGAGGAAATGGGCGTCATCCGCGCCAATGTCGCGCTGGTCGATCCGGCCAAGGTCGGCCATCCGATCACCATCTTCGTCGAGGTCGAGGTGGAGAGCGAGCGGGCCGAGCTGATCGACGCCGCCAAGCGCGGCTTCGCCGCGGTGCCGGAAGTGCAGCAATGCTATTACGTGACCGGCGAGGCCGACTTCATCCTAGTCGTCACCGTGGCGACGATGGCCGACTACGAGGCGCTGACCCGGCGATTGTTCTTTGAGAACAACAACGTCAGGCGGTTTCGCACGTTCGTTGCGATGGATCGGGTGAAGGTCGGGCTGGAGGTGCCGGTGGGCGCACCTCACTCAACATGATCCCTCGGGGCATTTCGTATCGCGGCATGATACTCTGCGCTTGATCTCGGAGACGTATCATGCAAAGATACGTTACGAGGGGCAGTGGTGGATGATACGTTCGTTCAGAGACAAGACCACTGAAGCGATTTCGACAGGCAAAGCTCCGAAAGGATTTCCGGCAGATCTCATTCGTGTCGCTCAGCGGAAACTGTTCATGCTGGGCAACGCAGCCGAACTGGCCGACCTGAAAGTCCCACCGGGAAATCGGCTTGAAGCGCTGAAGGGCGATCGCGCCGGTCAGTACTCAATCCGTATCAACGACCAATTTCGTGTTTGCTTTCGGTGGACCGATGGAGGAGCGGACAATGTGGAGATCACCGACTGCCATTAGCTAAACCAACAGCTCTGTCCGACAGGAGCGGAACCAATGATCAACCTCGATAAGCCTATTCATCCCGGCGAGATATTGCGGGCCGAGTTCCTAGAGCCACTCGACCTGAAGCCCTACACCCTGGCGAAAAAGCTTCACGTCCCACGTACCCGCATCGAGCGCCTCGCCAACGAGACCACGCCCGTTACGCCGGACACCGCTCTGCGTCTCGCCAAATTCTTTGGGACCACGCCACAGTTCTGGATGAACATGCAAGCCAGTTACGACCTGGCCGTGGAGGGCGCGTCGCTGCAGGAAGAGCTCAAGGAAATTAAACGGTTCGAGGCGGCTGCTTAAGAGCTCTTGCCGCCTTCCCTCCCCAGCAACCGCGCATAGATCTCCCCAACGATCCCGCGCCGGAAGATCAGCACGCAGACCATGAAGATCACGCCGGTCGCTATCGTCACCGGGAATCCGGAGGTGGCAAGGGTGTTCTCGAGGCCGACGACGAGGCCGGCGCCGACCACCGGGCCGACCATGGTGCCGATGCCGCCAAGAAGCGTCATCAGGATGACCTCGCCCGACATCTGCCAGGTGACGTCGGTGAGGGTCGCGAACTGGAAGACGATCGCCTTCACCGCGCCGGCGAGGCCGGCAAGGGCCGCCGACATGACGAAGGCGGCGAGCTTGTAGCGGCCGACGGAATAGCCGAGCGAAATGGCACGGTTCTCGTTCTCGCGGATCGAGCGCAGGATCATGCCGAAGGGCGAGTTGACGATGCGCCAGATGGCGAAAAGGCCTATCAGGAAGATGGCGAGCACGAAGAAATACATGTTCATCGGCACGTTGAGGTCGAGCATGCCGAAGAGATGGCCCCGCGGCACGCCCTGGATGCCGTCCTCGCCTTCGGTGAAGGGCGCCTGCACGCAGAAGAAATAGAACATCTGCGCCATCGCCAGCGTGATCATGGCGAAATAGATGCCTTGCCGGCGGATGGCGAGGAAGCCGACGACGAGGCCCATGCCTGCCGCGCCCGCAGCGCCGAGCAGGATGCCGGCCTCGGGCGGCCAGCCCCAGGCTTTCACGGCATAGGCGCAGAAATAGGCGGCGCCGCCAAAGAAGGCGGCGTGGCCGAAGGAAAGCAGCCCGGTGTAGCCGAGGAGCAGGTTGAAGGCGCAGGCGAACAGCGCGAAGCACAGCATCTTCATGACGAAGATCGGGTAGATGACGAACGGGGCGGCGACGAGCGCCATGATCCCCAGCGCCACAAGCGCCCGTTCCAGCCGGACGGAGGCAGCGGGGCGCTCTGCGTGAAGGGTCGCCTCGCTCATCTACGCGTCCCTTCCGAACAGGCCCGCGGGGCGGAGCAAAAGCACGATTGCCATGATGACGAAGACCACCAGGTTCGAGGCCTCCGGATAGAAAACTTTGGTCAGGCCCTCGGCGAGGCCGAGCATGTAGCCGGTGACGATGGCGCCGAGGATCGAGCCCATGCCGCCGACCACGACGACGGCGAAGACGACGATGATGAGGTCCGATCCCATCAGCGGGCTGACCTGGTAGACGGGCGCCGCAAGAATGCCGGCCAGCCCGGCAAGTGCTGCGCCCAGCCCATAAGTGAGCGTCAGCAGCAGCGGCACGTTGACGCCGAAAGCCTGCACCAGCTCGGGGTTCTCCGTGGCGGCGCGCAAATAGGAGCCGAGCCTGGTCTTTTCGATCAGCAGCCAGGTGCCGATGCAGACGATGAGCGAGGCCACCACCACCCAGCCGCGGTAATTGGGCAGGAACATGAAGCCGAGATTGGTGCCTCCGGCAAGCAGGGTCGGCACCGCGTAAGGATTGCCGGAGACGCCATAATAGAAGCGGAACACGCCTTCGATGACCAGCGCAAGGCCGAAGGTGAAAAGCAGGCCATAAAGCGGGTCGAGCCGGTAGAGCCGCGACAGTGCTACGCGCTCCACCACGATGCCGAACAGGCCGACGGCCAAAGGCACGATGATCAGCGCCGGCCAGTAGCCGATGCCGAGATGGACGAGCAGCAGATAGCCGATGAAGGCGCCGAACATATAGAGCGCGCCATGGGCGAAGTTGATGATGCGCAAGAGCCCGAAGATGACGGCCAGCCCGAGGCTGAGCATGGCGTAAAAAGAGCCGTTGATCAGGCCGACAAGCAGTTGGCCGAGCAAGGCTTGGATGGGGATACCGAAGATCATGGTCATTTGGCCATCATACCCCCAGCACCTCGTGCAGTTTGTCGGTGTGCGCGGAAAGCTGGCCGACCGGGAAACCTTCCACCACCTTGCCGTGATCCATCAGGTAGAAGCGATCGGCGATGCGGGCGGCGAAGCGGAAATTCTGCTCGACCAAAAGGATGGTCATGCCACGCTTCTTCAGCGTCGCCAACAATTCGCCGATGCGCTGGACGATGACCGGCGCAAGGCCTTCGGTCGGCTCGTCGAGCAAAAGCATTTCGACGCCGGTCCTCAGGATGCGGGCGATCGCCAGCATCTGCTGCTCGCCGCCGGAAAGCTTCGTGCCCTGGCTGTTGCGACGTTCCTTGAGGTTGGGGAAGAGGTCGAAGATCTCCTCCACGCTCATGCCGCCCTTGGCCACCACCGGCGGGAGGATCAGATTTTCGTCGACGGTGAGCGTGGCGAAGATGCCGCGCTCCTCCGGCACGAAACCGATGCCCTGGTGGGCGACGCGGTGCAGCGGCAGGCGGATCAGGTCCTTGCCATTGAAAGTGACGCTGCCCGTCCGTTTGCGGATCAGCCCCATGATGGCGCGCAGCGTCGTCGTCTTGCCGACGCCGTTGCGGCCAAGCAGCGTAACCGTCTCGCCGCGCAGGACTTCGAGGTTGACGCCGTGCAGCGCATGGCCCTCGCCGTACCAGGCATGAAGGTCGCGCACGGCAAGCAGTGGCTCACTCATGCTCGGTCCCCATATAGGCGACGCGCACGCGCTCGTCCTGGCTCACAGTCGCGTAGTCGCCGGCGGCAAGCACCTGGCCGCGCTGCATGACGGTGATCCAGTCGCAGAGATCGGCAACGACGGTGAGGTTGTGCTCGACCATCAGCACGGCGCGGTCTTTCGCCAGCGAGCGGATGATGCCTGAGATCGTGCCGACATCCTCATGCCCCATGCCGGCCATCGGCTCGTCGAGCAGCAGAACTTTTGGATCGAGCGCCAGCGTGGTGGCGATTTCCAGCACACGCTTCCTGCCATAGGAGAGATCGCCCGCCAGCCGATGCGCGGCGTCGTCGAGCCCGACTATGGCGAGCAGCTCGCGCGCCCGGGGCGTCAGCTGGTCCAGCGCCGAGACCGGGCGCCAGAACTGATAGCCCAGCCCGCCCGGACGCTGCAGCGCGACGCGCACATTGTCGAGCACGCTGAGATGCGGAAAGATCGCCGATATCTGGAAGGAGCGTACAAGGCCCATGCGCGCCACCTTGGCCGGCGGCGTGCGGGTGATGTCGGTGCCGAGCAGCTGGATGGTGCCGCTGGTCGGCTGCAGGAATTTGGTCAACAGGTTGAAGATGGTGGTCTTGCCGGCGCCGTTCGGACCGATCAAGGCATGGATCCTGCCGTGGTGGACGTCGAGGTCGACATCCTTCACGGCGACGAATCCGGCGAAGTCGCGCCGCAGGCCGCGGGCGGAAAGCACCACCCGCGGCGTCTGGTCGATGCCGTCCCGGCGGACGGCGATGGCGGTGTCGAGCGTCACTTGCTGACGAGCGGGCAGCCGCTGTCCTCGGCTTTCATGAAGGCCTTGTCGCCGGGAATGGTCGCCAGGTAGGTGTAGTAGTCCCAGTCCTTCTTGCTCTCCTCCGGCTTCTTGACCTGGTAGAGATACATGTCGTGCACCATCGAGCCGTCGGCCTGCACCTTGCCGTTCACCGTGAACACGTCGTTGACCGGCATCTCATGCAATTGCTTGGCCACCGCTTCAGTCTCGTCGGTGCCGGCCTTGTCGATGGCCTTCAGATACTGCGTCACCGCCGAATAGGTGCCGGCCTGGACCATGTTTGGCATGCGGTTGGTGCGCTTGAAGAAGCGTTGCGCGAAATCGCGGCTCACATCGTCGCGGTCCCAGTAATAGCCTTCCGTCAGCACAACGCCCTGCGCCGCCTGCAGGCCAAGGCCATGCACCTCGGCCAGCGTGAAGAGCAGCGCCGCCAACCGCTGGCCGCCGGCGACGATGCCGAACTCGGCCGCCTGCTTGATCGAGTTCGAGGTGTCGAGGCCGGCATTGGCTAGGCCGATGATCTTGGCGCCGGAGGACTGCGCCTGCAGCAGGAAGGAGGAATAGTCGGTGGAGCCAAGCGGATAGCGCACCTCGCCCAGCACCTTGCCGCCACTGGATTCCACGAGCTTGGCGGTCTGGTCCTTCAGCGAATAGCCGAATGCATAGTCGACGGTGATGAAATACCAGCTGTCGCCGCCCTGCTGCACCAGCGCGCCGCCGGTGGCGACCGCCTGGGAGTGGGTGTCGTAGGCCCAGTGGAAACCATAGGGCGAGCACTGCTTGCCGGTGAGGTCGGTGGAGGCGGCGCCGGTGACGATGTCGATCTTCTTCTTTTCCTTGGAAAGCCCCTGGACGGCGAGCGCGACGGAAGACGTGGTGAGCTCCATGATCGCGTCGACCTGCTCGGTGTCGTACCACTGGCGCGCGATGTTGGAGGCGATGTCCGGCTTGTTCTGGTGGTCGGCGCTGACGATCTCGATCGGCGCGCCCTGCACCTTGCCGCCGAAATCCTCGACCGCCATCTTGGCGGCCTCGACCGACCATTTGCCGCCGAAATCGGCATAGACGCCGGACTGGTCGTTCAAGATGCCGATCTTGACCTTGCCGTCCGAGATTTCGCCAGCCGCCGCCGGCATTGCGGATGCCGCAATGAGCGCGGCGGAGACGAGATAGGATGCTTTCACTGGTAGTTCCTCCCTTGTGGTCAACCACGGGAAACGCGGCGGACCTCGCAATGGTTCAACAGTTCCGTCGGATTGTGGATTGAGGCCTCGATCCCGCCTGCCACTCCTATTCTTGCGGGCCTGCTCGTTTGCGGCTGGGCCGCCGCGCGCCTTGGGTGCACGGGCGCGAGCCTAGCATCACATTTCGCTGGCCGGGAATGCTATTTTCGTAGCATGCGGATAGGTTGGGGGCAGCATGGTGTCCCTTCACCAGGGCAGCCGCTTGCCATCGCTAAAAAGCCGCCGGTCGGACCGTCGGGCAAGGTTGCGGCGCAGACGATGCCGGCCGCGCCTTGCGCGACGGGGCGGCCGCCGGCATCGCCCATGTCGCGACCCAGCCGGGGCAGGTCGAATTGACCAGCAAGCGCCCCCTCCCCGCCAGACACAATCCGGAAACAAGATTCAACAGCCCGGAAAAACTCGCGAAAAGACCGGCTGTCATAAGCGGCACCGGAGCAGCCGAACTACGGCCAGCGACAACCTGATATCGATCTTCGAAAAAGGAATGCCGACTTATGAAAAAGACCCTTCTCTCCGTTCTCGGCCTGGCGGTCGCGCTTGCTTTCGCGGTGCCGGCGCTCGGCACTACCGAAGCCAACGCCGCCGCGACCACGACGGCTGCGGCCACGACGACCACCGCGGCTCCGGCTGCGGCCACCCAGACGGCCAAGCCGGACGCCAACGGCCCGCACAAGAAGCATGTCAAGCATCATCGCCGTCACGCCCGCAAGCATCACGTGAAGAAGCACTCGAAGCATCACGCCAAGAAGCATCATGTGAAGCACCACACCAAGAAGCGTACCCACAAGAAGCACGGCAAGAAGGTCGCCGCATAAGGCGCGTCGCCAGCTTTTGGCTTTTCAGCAATTGGCCAAAGACTTCATGACCGAATGATCCCGGACCGCTTCAACAGGGTTCGGGATCATCGCTTCCCGGAAACGCCGTCCCTCAAAGGCGGCGTTTTTGCTTACCGGGTCGCTGGCGCGGTCGTCCGGTCCGGATCGTGCCCTACTTCTTCTGCGGATAGATCGTCTCGCCGCGCTTCAGCATTTCGACGAACGTCTCGATCTTCTTCTTGCGCCCCGCCTCGGTCTTCATGTTGTGGACGCGGAAGGCGAGCGCGAAACGGTTCTGCGCCGAAAGCTTTGCCAGCATCGCTTTGGCCTTCGGTTCGGCATCGATCGCGGCCTGCAGGTCGGGCGGAATTGTCATCTCTTTCGAGCCGCCATAGGCGCGGTCCCAGCGGCCATCGGCTTTGGCCGCCTCGACTTCGCGCAGGCCATGCTCCGTCATGCGGCCCTCTTCGATCAAGCGCGCGACGTTGTCGACGTTGATCCTGCTCCAGATGCTCTTCCTGCCGCGCGGCGTGTAGCGCTGCAGAAAGCTCTTCTCGTCGAGCGACTTGCGCACCGCATCGATCCAGCCGAAGCAGAGCACGACGTCGATCGCTTCCTTCGGCGTGATCGAAGGAAGGCCAGAGCCAACCTTGTGGATCTTGATCCAGACCTCGCTTTCGCCGGCGTGGTTTTGGCTGAGCCAGGCGTAGAAGCTTTCAGCGTCCGAGAACTCGTGGACCTTGCTCGGGTCGACCTTGATGGGGGCCATCGGTGTTCCTTCTTGCCTGAGCCGAGGCTCCGATCTTCCCCTTTGTTGGGGAGACGGCCGGCAGACCAGAGGGCGCGCTGTCCCGCCAGCCCTGTCGAGACGCCGCCGCCTTAGCTTATAGTCGTGGGAATTTAAGGCCGCGTTTCTTGGCGCCCCCCTGCCCTGCCTGGTTGAATTATCAAAGCCGCGCCAGCCAACCATCGGACTCTCCGATAACACTATCGGTTTCTTCCGTTTCCGCTCCGCCGGCCGGCCTGCCACATCACCGTCCATGCAAAGGAAAGGCATGGACATGGACGAGACAAAAGTCCTGATCGTCGGCGGCAGTTCGGGCATGGGGCTGGCGCTTGCCAGGCGCTGCCTCGCCGAAGGCTCCGGCGTCATCATCGCCGGGCGCAATGCAGCGAGGCTGAACGCCGCGCGCGATGAGCTCGATCGCCCGGCCGCGCTGGCAACGGCGGTGGCAGACATCAGCCGCGCGGCCCAGGTCGCGGCGCTGTTCGCGCGCATCGGCCGGCTCGAGCATATCGTCAGCACGGCGGCCCATATCGCAGGCGCCTACCGGCTGTTGCCCGACATCGAGCTTTCGGCGGCGCAAAAGGTTGTCGACAGCAAGTTCTACGGGCCGCTGCTGTTGGCCAAGCATGGCGCGCCGAAACTTTCGGCCAATGGTTCGCTCACCTTCGTCTCCGGCATTGCCGCCTACCGCCCGGCCGCGCGCGGCTCGGTGGTCGCGGCCGTCAACGCCGGGCTCGAAGGGCTGGTGCGGGCCTTGGCCATCGAGCTGGCGCCGATCCGCGTCAATGCCGTCTCGCCCGGCTGGGTCGACACGCCGATCTGGCAATTCGTTGCCGGCGATGCGAAGGACGAGACGCTTGCCGCGATGGCGAAGCGCCTGCCGGCGGGACGGGTCGGACGGCCGGAAGACATTGCGGACGCGATCCGCTTCCTGATGGGCAACGGCTTTACGACGGGAACGACGCTGCATGTCGAGGGCGGGCAGCGGCTGGTCTGACGAGCGCGAAGTTTTCGCCCATCGCCGCGAGCAAGAGCTTCAGCGCCGGCGGCTGGACGCGCCGGCGCCGCCAGATCATGACCAGCTCCGCCGAGCGGATCGGGCCCGGCCATGCGATCTCGGCCACCTCGCCGCGATCGAGCGCCGCGGCGACCGCCAGCCGCGGCACAAGGCCGAAGCCGGCGCCGGC
>NZ_RZSR01000481.1:0-4475 GCF_004023265.1 Mesorhizobium sp. M1A.F.Ca.IN.020.06.1.1 | reverse complement strand
GCGTGACATCGCGCGCGCTCTTGCCGAAGTACCGCCGCGAGGCGGCCTCCACGCCATAAGCGCCGGACCCGAAATAGACCCGGTTGAGATACATTTCGAGGATCTGGTCCTTGCTGTGCTTGTGCTCCAGCCACAGCGCCAGCAGCACTTCCTGCACCTTGCGCTCCAGCGTGCGATCCGGCGTCAGGAACAGGTTCTTGGCCAGCTGCTGCGTCAGCGTCGAGCCGCCCTGCGAGAAATGACCGCCAAGGACGTTGGTGACCATGGCGCGCGTCAGACCGATCGGGTCGATGCCGAAATGCGAATAGAACCGCCGGTCCTCGATGGCGACGACGGCCTCGGGAATATAGGGCGACATTTCATTGAGGCCGACGGCCTCGCCGCCGCTCATGCCGCGATTTGCGATGAGTTGCCCGTCGACCGAGACGATCTTGATGTTGGGCGCGCGGTCGGGGATCGACCATGTGGTCGCCGCCGGCATCTTGGCGCCGTAGTAGACGACGACGCCGGCCACCGCGATGCCGCCCCAGATGCAGAAAACGAAGCACCAGTAGAGCAGGCGGCCGAAGACGGAAAACAGCCCGCGCTGGCTGCGATCGCGCCCCCGGCCGCGCGATTTCGCCTTGGCGGATTTGCGTTTCGCTGCGGATTTGCGATTTGCCGGCACGACGCGATCCTCCTCGCTGACCGAAAAGCCGTCGGAGGATTTCGCCCGCGGCGAGCCCTCGAAGCTCGGTTCGATGCGACTGTCTCTGCGGTTCGCCATTGCGTTGTGCTTGCTGTCCCCGATGCCGATGGCGCTCGGGTTGCAGAGTAGATGCGGCGGTTTAAAGGCGCGTTAAGTGGGGAAAAATCGAAGTGATTGAAAATCAAATGTTTGGTAAGCGGCCACCTGACGGAGCGCGATCGGCGTGGGATTCCGGCCGCGCTCCAGCGTTTGCATAGGCGGGCGAGTCGGCTCGGACTAGTCGAGCACGGCACGGACCGAGAGCGCAGCTCTCGATGCCCGCATGACATCGCCGACATGGCAGTAGCAGACGATCTCGTGCAGCTGATAGTCGGTCAGCTCGAAGAAGCGTTTTGCTTCGCCGTAGGTGTCGTTCTTCAAACCCTCGTCGTGCAGAACGGGGTCTTCCAGGGCGACGGATATGGGCGAGCCGGCGCCCCGCATGACATTGCGTTCCCGCGGGGCACGATATTCAGTGCCGATCAGCGCGGTCAGGAGCCGGTTTGGCTCACGTTCGAGAAGCTCCGCCCAACGTGCGAGGCGCTGGGTTCGGCTCATGACGGGTTTGGCGGTGCGGACCTCAGCAACGGCGTGCAGCTGGTCCAGTGTTTGGTGCTTCATGGCAACCTCCTAGAGGCTAGGTTGGTCGGCCCCAAAACTCCCTATACGCGGCATGATATCGCCGAACCGCGCGGACGTCATCCGTTTGCCGCCCACGCCGGCAAGATTTGATGGAGCTGCGCGCGGCCCCCGTCATTCTTCATGCCGTCGCCAGAATATGGAGCCGAAATCACAGGCTTATCCTGGACGTCCAAGAACGCGGAACTCGGGCTCCGCCGCCTTTCGACCGACGATCGACGACAGGCCGTAGAAAGCCAGCGGCTGTTCCTGACAAGTCACAGCCACGACGCTGTTCGACTTGTCTATATCCAGGCCCTTCGGCCCACCCTCCTCGACGCTGGCCCTGCCGCGCAGAAAGCTTTCGTCGTCGAGCACGGCGACCGAACGCGACGGCGTGCGGCGCCCCTTCCAGCCTTCGTCGCTTGCATAGACGTGAACCATCGGGCTGCCGGCGTCGGCAACAAGAATGTGGCTGCCGTCCTGCGTGAAGCGCAGGCCATGCGGGTAGTTGGCATTTTCCAGGACACCGGCGGGTCGGGTTTCAGGGCCAAGCGGCGCCGACATGTCGTAGATCTTCACGTCGTTGGTGCCGTGGCTGCTGACGGCGACCCACCGCCCGTCATGGCTGAGCGCGATGCCGTCCGGGATGTCGAGGCCCTGCTCCAGGAGAACCTGATTCCACAGGGCGCGGTATCCCCATCGCCGGTGAACCACATGGCGGGTCACCCGATGCGTGTAGTTGTTACAGACCAGCAGGCTGAGCCGGCCATGCGACTCACGCCTGACGGCGACTGAGCCGGGCGTTCTCAATCTGCAAAATCGGCTGCCTTTGATCACGCGAAGTGGCGAGATTTCGTGCCCTTGTCCGGCCGGATCGCCTTGCGGCAGGGCGAAGACCGCAACCAGCCCATCGCGATTGGCGACCACAAAAGTCCTGTTGTCGATGAAATCGAGGCCATGCACCTCGCCCATGCTTTCCGATCTGAGCTCCACGAAATCGCGGATAACGATCCTCGCTGCACCGGCCGTCGGCTCTATGTCGATGCGCAGCATCAGACATCGCCTGCGTCCATATCCGGCGACGGCAAGCAAGCGGTTGTCGGGCGAAAAGCGCAGGTCCTCGGTCCGCCCGATCGCGGCGAGCGCATCGTTCACGGCACCGGTGGCCACGAAATCGATCCGGGGAATCATATCAAAAAACACCACCGCCCCAGCGAGCGGACCCGAATGCAATAGGTGCTATCAGGAGCCGACCGGTCAAGTTCGCGAGATGCGGACGTGGTGAGATCAATTCTGCTGGATCGAAATGCCCTTGTCGTCGATCTTGAGCTCCACGCCCTTCGGCCTGGTCTGCTCGCGGTAGATGTAGATGCCAAGCGCGATGACCACGACGACCAACGCGCCGATGATGAGGTAGAGCATGTTCTGTCTCATCTCGCCCCCTTCTTGCCGCCGAGTCTCGCGCCTGCTTCGAGGCCCTGCGGCGGTCGCTCACTGGTCGCTGTCATCATTGGCCGATGCAGGCCGCCAACTGGTCGGCTCGACTTTTTTCTGGGTGTTGCTGTCGGTGTAGACCCACCAGCCGCCGTCGCGGTATTGCCCGACGGATTCGTTGACCACGCCGTGCTCGTCGTTCCACAGGATCGTGACCTGCGAGCCGTCCTTCGGCGCGCTCGCTATCGGTTTGCGCTCTGCCATTCAATCCCTCCCCATCTCACGCCGACAATGGACCGGCAGGAACGTCGCTCGACGCGCCGGGTCGTCAGCTATGCGCGAAGATATCCTCTTCCGCCCAGCCCATCAGATCGAGCTTGGCGCGCGTCGGCAGGAAGCGGAAGCAGGCTTCGGCCTCCTTAGTGCGACCCTCGCGCGCAAGCCGTGCGGCCAGCACCTCGCGCAGCCGGTGCAGGTAAAGCACGTCGGAGGCGGCATATTCGAGCTGCTCGGGCGACAGTGTTTCCGCCGCCCAGTCCGACGATTGCTGCGCCTTGGAGAGGCCGATACCGAGCAGTTCGTTGCATATATCCTTCAGCCCGTGGCGGTCGGTGTAGGTACGGGTCAGCCGCGAGGCGATCTTTGTGCAGAAAACCGGTTCGGCCATGACGCCGAAAGCGTGATAAAGGACGGCAATGTCGAAACGGCCGTAGTGAAACAGCTTCACCACGGCGTCGTTCCTGAGAAGGCTGACAAGGTTGGGCGCCTCCTTCTGGCCCGGCGCGATCTGGATGACGTCGGCGCTGCCGTCGCCGGGCGAGATCTGAACCACGCAGAGCCGGTCACGATGCGGGTTCAAGCCCAGCGTTTCCGTGTCGATGGCGACCGCACCGACATTGTAGCGGGAAAGGTCCGGCAGATCGTTCTTGTGGAAACGGATGTCGGCCATTCTCTTCTCCGGATCGCGGCCAGCGGCGCACCCGTTTTTGGACGCGAAGGCGCCGCGCATTGCGCTATCACGCCCGTCCTTGCCGCGATCCGGAAAAAAATCAACAGAAAGTTGATTTTCGCGGTCGCCGCGGGTTCACCTCAGCGCGTCAGACCATCGAGAATGCGCGCCCAGGAACGCTGCCCCTTGTGGAAGGAGGTGAGCTCGTACTTCTCGTTGGGCGAATGGATGCGGTCGTCATCGAGGCCGAAGCCGACCAGCAGCGATTCCATGCCGAGATAGGTCTGGAAATCGCCGACTACGGGGATGGAGCCGCCGCCGCCGGTGGCGACGGCCTGCTTTTCCCATTCGTCGGAGAGCGCATCCTTGGCCTTGGCCAGGAACGGCGAGTCGTAGGAAAGCTGGATCGCCGGCGAGCCGCCATGCGGATGGAATTCGACGGAGCAGTCGCCGGGAATCCGATCGCGCACGAAAGCCTGGAAGGCGGCGCGGATTTTTTTCGGATCCTGCTTGTGGACGAGCCGGAACGACACTTTCGCCGATGCTTCCGCCGCGATCACCGTCTTGAAGCCCTTGCCGGTATAGCCGCCGATGATGCCGTTGAACTCGGCCGTTGGCCGCGCCCAGGTGAGTTCGAGCACGGAGCGGCCCTTTTCGCCGGCGGGAATGGAAAGCCCGACCGGTCCGAGGAAGGTCTCGACGGTCTCGCCGAGCCCCTCCCAGGATTTCAGCACCTGCGAGGGC
>NZ_RZSR01000480.1:0-4477 GCF_004023265.1 Mesorhizobium sp. M1A.F.Ca.IN.020.06.1.1 | reverse complement strand
GGTCAACGTCTTCGCATCATGGTGCGCGCCGTGCCGGGAAGAGCATCCGGTGCTTTTGGCGCTGTCGCAGGACAAGCGGTTCACGCTTGCCGCGCTGAACTACAAGGACGAGCCGGCAAACGCCCGTCGCTTCCTTGGCGATCTCGGCAATCCCTACCAGGCGATCGGCGTCGATCCGGCCGGGCGCGCGGCGATCGACTGGGGCGTCTACGGCGTGCCGGAGACCTTCGTCATCGGCAAGGACGGCAAGATTGCCTACAAGCATGTCGGGCCGCTGACGCCGGAATCGGCGAAGGATTTGCTGTTGCCGCAGATCGAGAAGGCCCTGGCGGTTTCGGGTTAGGCGCCCCTTGCGTCGTCATTCCAGTGCGAGGCAAGGAGCGAAGCGACGCGGCGCAAAGGCCGGCTCGACCGGCCTCGGACTCAACCGTAAATCTGCTTGTGGATCTGGTAGAGCATCTCGGAGCGGTCGGCACGCAGATCGGCGAGATCGCGGCTCGACAGGTTCTCGATTTCTGCGACGAGACGATTGTAGTGGCGGCGCTTGGCGAGGTTGGTGCGAGCGCGGGTGACGAGGTTGTCGAAGATCATGACGAGGTTCCTTCTGAGTTATTCCTCCCTGATCGATTGCGAGAATGACATAGGAATGGTGCATTGCAAAAGAAAGATGTTGCAATGCACCATTGCAAGCAGCGCATAGCCGGTTAATGGCGTCTTAGCCCCTACACGCGTCAACATGCCGTGAGAGGCATCCGCGATCTTGCCTTCTCCGCTCTGTGCTGGCTTGATCGCGCGTCTTTTGATTGCCGGGAGGGAAAGCATGACGGCCGCTGACTATGAACTTCTCGATCCGCGTTTCTCGCGGCTGTTCAACGCCAATGAGCGGGTTGAGAAGCTGTTCACCGGGTGCCGGTGGGCGGAAGGCCCGGCCTGGTTCGCCGCCGGCCGCTACCTCGTCTGGTCCGACATCCCCAACAACCGCATGCTGCGCTACGATGAGACCGATGGCAGCGTGAGCGTCTTCCGCCAGCCGTCCGGCAATTCCAACGGCAACACCGTCGACCGGCAGGGCCGGCTGATCACCTGCGAGCATTCGGGCCGCCGCGTCAGCCGCACCGAGCATGACGGTTCGGTCACCACCATCGCCGACAAATGGCGCGGCAAGCGGCTCAACTCGCCAAACGACGTCGTCGTCCGTTCCGACGGCTCGATCTGGTTCACCGATCCGGCCTACGGCATCGACAGCGATTATGAAGGCGACCACGCCGAGAGCGAAATCGGCGCCTGCAATGTCTACCGCGTCGACCCCGGCACGGGCGAGATCGACGCCGTCATCACCGACATGGTCAGGCCCAATGGGCTCGCCTTCTCGCTCGATGAAAGCCTGCTCTATGTCGCCGACACGGGCCGCACCCATGGCGCCAAGAACCCCGCGCATATCCGCGTCTTCAATGTCGGCAAGGCCGGCAAGAAGGTCTCGGGCGGCAAGGTCTTCGCCGACTGCACGGCCGGCCTGTTCGACGGCTTCCGGCTGGACGAAAGCGGGCGCATCTGGACGAGCGCCGCCGACGGCATCCATTGCTACGATCCGGATGGTACGCTGATCGGCAAGGTCAAAGTGCCGGAAGTCGTCGCCAATTGCGTCTTCGGCGGCGCCAAGCGCAACCGCCTCTACATCTGCGGCACCACCTCCCTCTATGTGGTCTGGCTGATGGTGAATGGGGCCAAGACCTTTTGACCGGCATCGGCGTCAGCGGCCGCGGATAAAGCCGGCGAAAGCCCGAACCGCGTCGCGCATCGCCTGCCGACTGGTCGGCTCAGCCAGGATTTCTTCCACCTCCGGCGGCTTCTTGCCGAGCAGCGCGATCTCCAGCGCGGTCTCTTCGTAAAGCGCGAAGGACATCGTGCGCATGATCTCGGCAAGGGCGGCGCGGGCAAAGAGCGAGCGCGGCGAGGCGTGCACCAGCAACGCCGGCTTGCCGACGGCGGCGTCGCGCGACACCAGCCAGTCGAGCGCGTTCTTCATGCCGCCCGGCACGCCATGGGCGTATTCGGGACAGGAGACGATGACGCCATCGGCGCGGGTGACGGCCTCGATCAGGTATCTTGCCTCACACGGCGTGCGCTCGCCCTCTTCGTCCGGGTTGAAGATCGGCAAGCGGCCGAGCCCGTCATAGACGGTGACGCGGCAATCCGCGGGCATGTTGGCGGCAAGCGCCGCGACAAGGGCCGAATTGGTCGAGGCGGCGCGCAGGCTGCCGGATATGGCGGGGAGGTTCAGCAAGGGTGACGGGGGCGGTTCGGACGAATCGTGCCCGGGAGCCTACCACATGGTCTGCCGGTAATCGTCGTCCAGTTCGCGGTCGATCTCGCCGGCGCTCTCTGTAAGCGCCAGCTGGTCGCGGATGATCTGGCCGAGCGTCGGCAGGCTCGCGCGGTCATACCAGGTCTCCGGCTCCCACAGCTCGGAGCGCATAAAGGCCTTGGCGCAGTGCATGTAAGCGGCCTTGACCGTCACCACGATGACGCTCTGCGGCTCCTTGCCGTCGACGGCCAGGCGGGCGCGCAGTCCGGCGTCGATGGTTATGTGGGCTTCGCCGTTGACGCGCAGCGTCTCGTTCATGCCGGGAATGAGGAAGAGCAGCCCTACCGACGGGTAACGAACGATGTTTTCCAGCGTGTCCAGCCGGTTGTTGCCTGGACGGTCAGGGATGGCGATGGTGGAACTGTCGAGGATGGCGGTGAAGCCGGGCTTGTCGCCCTTCGGGGTCACGTCGGCATTGCCGGCGCCGTCGGAGGAGCCGATCAGCACGAATGGGCTCTTGCCGATGAAGGAACGGCAGTGGCCATCGAGCGCCTTGAGTTCCTTGCGGATCGACCCGTCGGTCGGCCGCGGCGTCTTGTAGATCGTCCTCAGCTCATCGCGCGTGGTGAGGAATTCCATGCCGCCCCCTCCCCGGAACCTGCTCTATTTACTCGCCTGCTCTTCCTTGGCTTTTTCCTCCAGCGAGTGGCGCATGATCAGCGGCATCTGGCTGAAGGTGAAGAGAAGCGTGATCGGCATGATGCCCCAGACCTTAAAGGTAACCCAGGCATCGGTTGAAAAATTCCGCCACACGACTTCATTGACGAGGGCCAGGAAGAGGAAGAACAGGCCCCAGCGGAAGGTGAGCTTGCGCCAGCCTTCGGCATCGAGGCTGAAAGCCGAGTCGAAGACATAGCCAAGCAGCGACTTGCCGAAGAAAAGGCCGCCGAGCAGCACGCCGCCGAACAGCGTGTTGACGATGGTCGGCTTCATCTTGATGAAGACGTCGTCCTGCAAATAGAGCGTCAGCGCGCCGAAGATAAGGACGACGACGCCCGACACCAGCGGCATGATCGGCAAGGTGCGGGTGAGCAGCCACGAGGCGATCAGCGCCAACGCGGTGGCGGCCATGAACAGGCCGGTGGCGACGAAGATCGGGCCGCCGAGCTCGGCCAAGGCCGGAAATTTCTGCGCCAGCCATTCGCCGCGCGCATTGGCGAAGAAGAAGACCAGCAGCGGCCCGAGCTCGAGCACCAGCTTGAGCGGCGGGTTGATGCCCTCCTTCTTCTGTTTCTGCGGGTCGGACGGGTCGCGTTCGAGGATGTTCATGAAAGTCCTTGTTGTCCCGAAAGTCGGCGCTTTTGGGATCGTTCAAGCAACGCCGGCGATCGCTCTGGCGAATTCGCTGGCCGAGAAGGGTTCGAGGTCGTCGACCTGCTCGCCGACGCCGATAAAATAGACCGGCAATCCATGCTTGGCGGCGATCGCCACCAGAATACCGCCGCGCGCCGTGCCGTCCAGCTTGGTCATCACCAGGCCGTTGACGCCGGCGACGTTGCGGAAGATCTCGACTTGGCTGAGCGCATTCTGGCCGGTGGTGGCGTCGACGGTCTGCAGCACGGTGTGCGGCGCCTCCGGATCGAGCTTGCCCAGCACGCGCACGATCTTTTCCAGCTCCGCCATCAGCTCGGTCTTGTTCTGCAGGCGGCCGGCCGTATCGATGATCAGCACGTCGGAGCCTGCCTCCTTCGCCTTCTCGAAGGCATCGTAGGCGAGGCCGGCGGCGTCGGCGCCAAGCTTGGTGGCGATGACCGGCGACTTCGTGCGTTCGCCCCAGATCTTCAGCTGCTCGATGGCGGCCGCGCGGAACGTGTCGCCGGCCGCCAGCATGACCGAAAGCCCGCCTTCGGTCAGCTTGGCCGCCAGCTTGCCGATGGTCGTGGTCTTGCCGGTGCCGTTGACGCCGACGACCAGGATGACATGCGGCTTGTGGCTGAGATCGAGCTCGAGCGGCTTGGCGACCGTGGTCAGGACTTTTTCGACTTCCGCCGCCATCACGGCGCGGACCTCCGAGTCGGAAACGTCCTTGCCGTATCGGCTTGAGGCGAGAGAATCGGTGACGCGCAGCGCCGTCTCGACGCCAAGATCGGCGCGGATCAGCACGTCCTCCAG
>NZ_RZSR01000479.1:0-4482 GCF_004023265.1 Mesorhizobium sp. M1A.F.Ca.IN.020.06.1.1 | reverse complement strand
GGGCATGAATGTCCTTTCGCTTCGGTTCCCTCAGGCCTTGCGGCGCGATCCTAGCGCATGACCTCGAAAACCGATATCGGTTTTCCGAAAGGAATCATGCGCCAAATCAAAGTTTTACGGCGACCTTCTTGCGCGTCCGGTTGGAAGCGTGGCGCTGTACCCTCGTTCTTCTATAGGGACGCCGTGACGCGCTTTCAACGCGATCCGCTACGCGCGCCTGCGATTTGAGCCGTCAGCGACCCTTTGTCCTCGTCGGTGACCGTCGCCGCTGCGCTCGTAAACGGTATAGCGTGTCGCGTGGCTGTCCTTTTCGCCCGCCGGAAAATCCTCGGATCGGACGATCCGCCAGATCGCGGGGTCGATCGGCGGAAAATGAGCGTCGCCATCGACCGCGGCCAGCACATGCGTGACGTGGAGACGATCGGCCAAGGGCAGGGCCTGGGCATAGATCTCGCCGCCGCCGACGACGCAGATCTCCTCGGCACCTGCCATGCAGCGGCCGCGCACCTTGGCCAGCGTGATCGCCTCGTCGAGCGAATGGGCGACTTCGGTGCCCTCGGATCGCCAGTCTCTGGCTCGCGTCACCACGATGTTGAGCCTGCCGGGCAGCGGCCGGCCGATGCCCTCATAGGTCTTGCGGCCCATGATGATCGGCTTGCCCATCGTATCGGCCTTGAAGCGTTTCAGGTCGCTGGAAAGCCGCCACGGCAGCCCGCCTTCGCGTCCGATCACGCCGTTCTCGGCAATGGCGACGTAGATCGCGATGTCCATCAGCCGCCGTTCCCGCTATTGTCCGACGGCTCGAGCAGCAAGATGCCGATATCGTGCTCCGGATAAAAATCCTTGGCCGTCATCTCGAACGTCGTCGGACCCACCTTGCGGACGTTGTCGCCGCAGAAGGAGACCAGATTCTTTGGGCTGCCCTTGTCGATGGTGAGCTTGAAATTGCCGATACTACCGGACGCCCAGTTGCCGCCGGTGGTCAGGATATATGCGATGCGGCTCTCGAAATATTTGGGATAGCCGTCGGGATTTTCCTTCGCTGCCTTGCGCACAGCGTTCTCGAACCCGCCGTCCATGCAGTAGCGGGTCTTGTAAGTGTCGTACTGCCCCTGGAACTTGCCGTCGTAATAGAAGCTGACCGATGACGTGCCGCCGACGCTCGGCTTGTAGCGGTGCGAGACATGGACTTGCTTGTTGGCCGGGAAGGTGGAGCGCCACCAATAGGTCGAGCGCAATTGCCAGAACGGCGCGTAGGCGGTTTGCATGCCCGAACCGTTGTCGGCGGTGTCTTCGATGATGATGCCGCGATCTTCCCAATCCTGGGCGACGTCCTTGGGCAGCTTTGCCAGCGCCGCCTTGGCGGCGTCGCCGAACGGATAGAGCGGCACGTCGTGCGCCTGGAGTTCCGCGGTGATGTCGATGCCCAGCGCGAACGCCTTTTGTTCGAGCTGCGGGTTGGCGTCGACGCCGTCGATCGTCACCTCGAAGCCGAGGAAATTGTCGCTCTGCGCTTCCGGGATCGCCGGCATCTCGTTCGGGTCGCCTTCGATGTCCGGCATCGGGAAGGCGACGGTCGCGCTGACGTCCTTGTCGGTATTGTTGCGGAAAACGTAGTCGACGGTCACTTTTTCCGGCGAGATGAAGAGATCCTCGCTTTCCATGGCAACCGCATCGCTGCGCGACAGGATCAGCCCGCCGGTGCCAAGCTCGGCAACGGAATCGTTGGCGAAGGCAGGTGCAACCGAGAATGCCAGCGCTGCGGTCAGGATAGTGCGTAACATGGCTCCCCTCTCGACGGCATGACCGGGATCATGCGGATGCGCTTCCATCTAGAGCAATTCCAGGAGAAGTAGCTAGAGACGTTCAACGTTTCTGCCAATCGGCGGAAGTTTTGCGTTCCCGCATGCCTGCCTGCCCCCGTCTGGACACCGGCCGCCCGATCGGGCAGGAGGACGCCTATGCGCAAGCTTCTCGTCATCGGCATCGGGGCCGGCAATCCCGACCACATGACCGTACAGGCCATCAACGGCCTGAACCGGGCCGACGTGCTGTTCGTTCCCGACAAAGGCGCCAGAAAGAACGACCTCGCGGAACTCCGCCGGCAGATCTGCGACCGCTTCGTCACAAACCCGAAGTCGCGCCGCGTCGAATTCGACGTCCCGGTTCGGGCCGAGCCGACATCGTCCTATCGCGTGACCGTCGACGACTGGCACGAGGCGATCGCCGAAATCTATGAAGGGCTGATCCGCGACGAGCTTGCCGAGGACGGCTGCGGCGCGTTCCTGATTTGGGGCGACCCCTCGCTCTACGACAGCGCGCTGCGCATACTGGAGCGCGTGCGCCTGAGGGGCAATGTCGGTTTCGAGCTCGAGGTCATTCCGGGCATCACCGCGATCCAGGCGCTTGCCGCCGTCCACGCGACCGCGCTCAACCGCATCGGCGATTCGATCCTGGTCACCACCGGCCGCCGGCTGACTGAGGAAGGCCTGCCCGCGAATGCCGGAAGCACCGTTGTCATGCTGGACGGCAAGTGCGCCTTCAACACACTGGTCGATCAAGATGTTTTCATTCAGTGGGGCGCTTATCTCGGCACGGCGGACGAGATCATCCTTTCCGGCCGCCTCGGCGATGTCGGCGCCGAAATCGAGAAGGTCCGAGAGGAAGCTCGGCGCAAAAAGGGCTGGATCATGGACACCTATTTGCTCCGCAAGCCCGGGGAGCCGGAGGAATAGGCCCCTTACAGGCCCAATCAACCGGCGTCGATCTCGGCCTGCAACGCCTGCATATGTACGGCCGCCGCTGAAGCCGCCGCGCGCTCGATCGCTCTGAAACGGCTGACGACGGCGAGACCCACGGCGGTCAATTGCGCGCCGCCGCCTTTTCGGCCGCCGGTCTGCGCCGCCACCAGCGGCTTGCCGAACACCCGGTTCATGTCCTCGACCAGGTCCCAGGCATGCTTGTAGGACATCTCCATGCCGCGCGCCGCGGCCGAAATCGAGCCGAAAGCGGCGATCTGCTCCAACAATTCGATCTTGCCCGGACCAATTCGTCCGTCAGGGTCGAGATTTATCCGCAGGCTCAGCGATGGCATCCTTTGTCCTCTGCGATCATGTCGAGATTACCCTCTCCGCCGCCACATCGCTTATTCCAAACCAACATAGCGATATTGCCCTTTCGTCAACCATCGGCCTCCACCGGCAGCCCAGCACCTGTCGTCGCGCTGTCAAAGCTCACCGTCTTGATCACCGCGAAGACCTCGCGGCCGAGCGCGAGCCGAAGGCTCTGCTTCGACTGTTTGGTGACGCGCGCCAGCACCGTTGCTCCGTTGCAGTCGATGGCGATCTCCACCGTAGGCCCGACGCCCGGCCTGACTGCGGCGATTTTGCCCGGCAGTATGTTGAGCGCGCTAAGACCCGACGGCTGTTCGGTCGCGATCATGACATCGCGGGCGCGGATGCGGAGCCGCACCAGAGCTCCCGCCGGGCGTGAAACGCGCGGCACGCGGATCTCGCCGGCCGGCGAGCCGAGCACAGTCATGCCGAAAGCCTCGTCGTGACGCAAAACCCTGGTGTCGAGCACCGCGCCGCCCTCGCCGCGCTCCTCCGCCGGCAAGAGGTCGAGCCGCTGCATGATCGCCTCGGTCGGGCCGAAAGCCGCGATCTTGCCTTGGGACAGCACCGCCACGTCGGTCGCCAGCCGCGCCACCTCGGCGACGGAATGGCTGACATAGGCGATCGGGATCTTCGTCTCATCGCGCAGCCGCTCGATATAGGGCAGGATTTCGGCCTTTCGCGCCTCGTCGAGCGAGGCGAGAGGCTCGTCCATCAAAAGCAGTTTCGGGCTGGCAAGGAGCGCGCGGCCGATCGCCACGCGCTGCTTTTCACCACCCGACAATTTCGCCGGCCGCCGGTCGAGCAGGGGACCGATGCCAAGGAGTTCGACCACCGCATCCATACTGGCGTAGCGCTCGGCAACCGGCGTGAACCAGCGGCCATAGCGCAGATTGCCGGCGACGCTCAAATGCGGGAAGAGCCGCGCATCCTGGAACACCATGCCGATCCGTCGCTTGTGCATCGGCACGAAGATGCCGGCGGCGGTGTCGACCAGCACGCGCCCGTCCACCGCGATCCGCCCTTTCCGCGGCCGGATCAGCCCGGCGATCACATTGATCAGCGTCGACTTGCCCGAGCCCGAAGGCCCAAACAGCGCCGTCAGCCGGCCGGCGCTTTCGAAACTCGCCTCGATGGCGAAATCGCCGAGACGATGACTGACGTCCACCGAGAGCGTCATTCGACGTCCATCCGCTGGCCGATCCGGCGCGCCAGAAGCTCGGAGGCCACCAGCGCCACCATCGAGATGACGATCGAAATCAGCGTCAGGCG
Source organism: Mesorhizobium sp. M1A.F.Ca.IN.020.06.1.1 (assembly GCF_004023265.1). Taxonomy (NCBI): domain Bacteria; kingdom Pseudomonadati; phylum Pseudomonadota; class Alphaproteobacteria; order Hyphomicrobiales; family Phyllobacteriaceae; genus Mesorhizobium; species Mesorhizobium sp. M1A.F.Ca.IN.020.06.1.1. The sequence continues at coordinate 97 of NZ_RZSR01000479.1, read as the reverse complement.
CAGCGCTCCGGGATCGCCGCCCGGCACCTGCGTGAAGGTGTAGATCGCCGAGGGCAGCGTCTGCGTCTCGTTGGGGATGTTGGAGACGAAAGTAATG
>NZ_RZSR01000478.1:0-4484 GCF_004023265.1 Mesorhizobium sp. M1A.F.Ca.IN.020.06.1.1 | reverse complement strand
TCGTCATCCAGCTCGCGCGATGAACCACCGCCACCGCCCCTGGAACCGCCACCGCCGTCACGGCTGAAGCCTTCGTTCGGGCCCGACTGGCCGAAATCGGAACCCCGGCTGTTGCCGCCGCCGGCATAACTGCCGACCTGGCCGCCGCCTTCGCCGCGCGCGTCGAGCATCTGCAGCTCGCCACGGAATTTCTGCAGTACGACCTCGGTCGTGTAGCGATCGTTGCCGGTCTGGTCCTGCCATTTGCGCGTCTGCAGCTGGCCCTCGACATAGACCTTCATGCCCTTCTTCAAATACTGCTCCGCCACCTTGGCGAGCTGGTCGTTGAAGATGACGACATTGTGCCACTCCGTCTTTTCCTTGCGCTCCCCGGAATTCTTGTCGCGCCAGCTTTCCGACGTGGCGATGCGGATGTTGACGACCGGGTCGCCCGAATTCAGGCGGCGGATTTCAGGGTCCGCCCCGAGATTGCCGACCAGAATGACCTTGTTGACGCTACCCGCCATCGTACTTCTCCGCGCTCATCCGAAACAAATTTTAAGTCGCTCACCTTACAGCCTGCGGTTCGCCCATGCCCGCGAAGGCTGGCTTTTCCCACAAGGTTTTTGTTCTCTCTTCGTTCTAGTCTTGACCGCTGTTTCTGTCAAGGAATGTCAGCAACAGGTAGTATTCCTGGGCAGGAAACAAGGGGGATATCGGAATGAACGTTGTTTCGCATGAGGATCAGCCGCGCGAAACGTGGCGCGCCGGAGTCGAAACCCGCATGCATGTTGCCGCCGCCAATGGCGCGGCGGGCCTTTGCATATTCGAGCAGTGGGTCGGACCGGGTAGCGGCGCACCAACGCATGCGCACAAAGTCGAGGAAGTACTGACGGTGATTGCCGGCGAAGCCGAAATGTGGGTCGACGACCGACGGGCCGTGCTTGCCGCCGGGCAGTCCCTGATCATTCCCGCGCACCGCAAGCATGGCTTTCGAAACGTAGCTTCCGGCACGCTTCACATCCATGCCGTGCTCGCATCGCCAATCTTCGAGGCAAGCTTCGACGGAGCGGCGGAGCCGGTGAGACGCTGGACGGCCTAAAACGGCGCTTGCCAAACCAATAAGTATCAACTTATGCTTTGTGCATGATCGAAGCAGAGATTTTCCGGGCGCTGGCCGATCCGACACGCCGGGCCGTCTACGAGCGGCTCGCGGCCGGCGAATTGACGGTGTCCGAGCTGCGCGCCGGCGTGAGCGTGTCGCAGCCGGCCGTCTCACAGCATCTTGCCGTGCTGCGCGGCGCCGGACTGGTGATCGAGCGGCGCGCCGGCCGCAACGCCTATTACCGCGCCGACCCGCAAGGACTCGATCCCTTGCTCGGCTGGATCGAACGCTACCGCGCCTTCTGGCCGGAGCGCATCGAGCGTTTGAAGAGGGTTCTGAAGGAAATGGACCAATGACGATTGCCAAACACCCGGCAGCGGCCAACGCGCCGCTCAGCTTCGAATGCGAGCTTCCCGATCCGCCGGAAAAAGTCTGGCGGGCGCTCACCGAGCCGGAACTGCTCGCCGCGTGGCTGATGCCCAACGACATCAAGCCGGCGATCGGTGAGCGCTTTGCCTTTGCCGGACCAAACGCGCCAATCGAGTGCGAAGTGCTCGAGGCCGACCCCGGCAAGCTGCTCCGCTATTCCTGGCGCGAGCGACCGGGCGTGGACGCTGCCGACCGGCTACCGGCATTCGACGGCCCCATCTTCGACAGCATTGTCACCTTCACGCTCGCGCGCACGGTTTCCGGCGGCACGCATCTCAGCATCGTCCATGATGGTTTCGCGACGGTCGCGCAACCTGTCGTCGCCGTTTCCGGCGCCCGCTGCCGGATTTCGCTCGACGCGCGCAAAAGCCCAGCTGCCGCCAACGCGCCAAGCATGGCGCTGCGCGCGGCTTGACCAAAGAACGAGGAGATCTGCGATGAGCGCCTTTGCCAATCTCGTGCCGATGGTAATCGAGCAGTCGAGCCGCGGCGAGCGCGCCTTCGACATTTTCTCGCGGCTGCTCCGCGAACGCATCGTCTTCATCAACGGCGAGATCAATGACGGCGTGTCGGCGCTGGTCTGCGCGCAGCTCCTGTCGCTGGAATCGGATCATCCCGACAAGGAGATATCGATCTACATCAACTCGCCGGGCGGCGTGGTGACCAGCGGCTTCGCCATCTACGACACCATGCAGTACATCTCCTGCCCGGTGTCGACGGTGTGCATGGGCTTTGCCGCCTCGATGGGCTCATTCCTGTTGATGGCAGGCTCGCCCGGTCGGCGCATCGCGCTGCCCAACACCAGGATCGTGCTGCATCAGCCGCTCGGCGGCTTCCAGGGCCAGGCCTCCGACATCCAGCGCCACGCCGAGGACATCCTGCGCACCAAGCGCCACATGACGGAGCTGTACGCCAAGCATTGCGACCGGACCTACGACGAGGTCGAGCGCACGCTCGACCGCGACTATTTCATGACCGCCGAGGAAGCTAAGGCCTGGGGGCTCGTCGACCATGTCTACGACACGCGCAAGAAGGCGGCCTGACCGCGCGGCAAATTGATTGCGGCGCATCTGGCCTCGCCTTCGGCGCGCCTCTATAGTTCGCGCATGATCCGAGCGCGTTCCTTGACGAATCTGGGTTTTGCCGTTGTCGCAGTCGCCGGCGTGCTTGCGGTCGGCACCGCCGCTTTTGCCGACGACAATTCGACACAAAAACTGCCCGGCGTGAGCAGCGACTACCGTATCGCCAAGCCCGCGCCGCAGCCCGAGCCTGACGACGCACTGCCAGCCGGCAGCAACGGCACGTTCAAGATCGGCGACACCGATGTCAGGATTTCGGGCAGCATAACCATCGACATGGCAACGGGCGCCATCAGGCCTCCCAACCACTGAAGCTTACCCCGCATTGCGGACGCCGGCGACGGACCTCCGGCTCGCAAAATGCAAGCCCCGCCACTGCTTCCGCAGGTGGACGGGGCTTTCATGGATCTGAAACCCAATTTTAGCCGGGAGTGGACTGCCGGCGTTCTGTTTCGGATGCAACGCGGCTTTCAGCCGACGATCCGACTATGGTCTCTGATTGTAGGAATCGGCAGGTCACGTTTTTCGGGAGGCGCTCACGCCTACCCTGGCACTATGCCCGCCGCGGCTCCATCGCTTCGTGGAGCCTCAAGGGACTGTCCGGTGGCGTCATGCTCCGCTCCTGGTCCGTTGTGGCAATGTCGTCCGAAGCGCAAATCGCTGAAGCCTGCGGCGTCTCGCAGGCCACCTCTGGGTGACGAGGCCATCGACAGACGGCCGGCTTCGTTGACGCCTTTGAGACTGCCCCCATGGGTCCGAGACGTCAACCGTTGAAGAGCCGGTTACAGAAAAATGTGATCGATCGGAGGTTACGTCCAGGTAAGTCGAATGCCTTCGACTGATCGGTCGCGACGGTTTTTGCAGCCGCTGTTTCCACAGCGCTTTGTCAGGAGGGTGTTCGGCCTTTGTTCTTTCCGCTTGCCCGCTCGCGCGAAAGGCGGTTAAACGCTTTGGTCGAGATTGTGGCGTCTCTCGACGCGGCGACGAGATTACCTACATAGGGGATGGCCGGGACAAACCCGCCAATCCAGCAAATTCCAGACCTGAGGCGGCGACCGGCGATGGCCGACCAAAAATATCTTTCCATTCGCGGCGCGCGCGAACACAATCTCAAGAACGTCGATCTCGACCTGCCGCGCGACAGCCTGATCGTCATGACCGGCCTGTCGGGATCCGGCAAGTCGTCGCTTGCCTTCGACACCATCTATGCCGAGGGTCAGCGTCGCTATGTCGAAAGCCTTTCGGCCTATGCCCGCCAGTTCCTGGAAATGATGCAGAAGCCGGACGTCGACCAGATCGACGGCTTGTCTCCCGCCATCTCGATCGAGCAGAAGACGACGTCGCGCAACCCGCGCTCGACAGTCGGCACCGTCACCGAAATCTACGACTATATGCGCCTGCTCTTCGCCCGCGTCGGCATTCCCTATTCGCCGGCCACCGGCCTGCCGATCGAAAGCCAGACGGTCAGCCAGATGGTTGACCGCGTGCTGGCGCTGGACGAGGGCACGCGTCTCTACCTGCTGGCGCCGATCGTGCGCGGCCGCAAGGGCGAATACCGCAAGGAACTTCTGGAGCTGCAGAAGAAGGGGTTCCAGCGCGTCAAGGTCGACGGCGTCTTCTACGAGATCGCCGACGTGCCGGCGCTGGACAAGAAATACAAGCACGACATCGACGTGGTCGTCGACCGCATCGTAGTTCGCGGCGATCTGGCGACGCGGCTTGCGGATTCGATGGAGACGGCGCTGAAGCTCGCCGACGGGCTTGCGGTGGCCGAGTTCGCCGACAAGCCGCTCGACGCCAGCCGGACGGGCGAGGACTCGGTCAACAAGTCGAAGAACGAGACGCATGAGCGCATCATGTTCTCGGAAAAATTCGCCTGCCCGGTGTCCGGC
>NZ_RZSR01000477.1:0-4484 GCF_004023265.1 Mesorhizobium sp. M1A.F.Ca.IN.020.06.1.1 | reverse complement strand
GCATTGCCGTCGTGGCTCCGCCGACCGATGATATCTACACCACTGACACCTACACCGGCGCCATCGTTTCCGGCGACGACGCCATCGAGCCGATCGCCAGGCCGCCGGCCGAGGTCGGCACCTATGTCACCACGCACCGGGTCGAACCGGTCTATCTCGAGGGCGAAGTGGTGACCGGCGCGGTGCTGCCCGACACGGTCGAGCTGCGCGAGATCCCGGATTACAACTACCGCTATGTCTATGTGAACAACCAGCCGGCGCTGGTTGATCCGGGCACGCGGCGCATCGTCTATGTGATGCGCTGATCCAGGGTATTCGAAAGGCGGCCGCCGGGAAACGGGCGGCCGGCTTTCGAAGAATGTCAAGGTTGGGTCAGGCTACCTGCAGCTGCTCGACAGCCGCCGATTTCGACCTGCAGCCTCGATTTCAGGGTTCACTCCGCTCGTTGCTCCGTCTTGGCACGAGGAAGCGGGGTGGCTCCGTCAAACGCTTCACGCCCTTGGATGCGCCCGGTCGTAAATGTCGAGCAGCCTTGCCGTGTCGACGCCGGTATAGATCTGGGTGGTCGACAGGCTGGCATGGCCGAGCAGTTCCTGGATGGTGCGCAGGTCGCCGCCACGGCCGAGCAGATGAGTGGCGAAGGAATGGCGCAAGGCATGCGGCGTCGCGGTTTCCGGCAGGTTGAGGGCCGAGCGCAGCTTCGCCATCTCGCGCTGGACGATGGCCGGATTGAGCGGGCCGCCGCGAGCGCCGCGGAACAGCAGCTCTTTCGGATCGATGTGGAAGGGACACAGCCGCCGGTATTCGGCGACCGCCCTGAGCGCCACCGGCAGCACCGGCACCAGCCTTGTCTTGCCGCCCTTGCCGGTGATGCGCAGCACCGTGTCGGCCTCGGTGGCGAGATCGGCCCCGGTCAGGCCCAGCGCTTCCGAGATGCGCAGCCCGGAGCCGTAGAGCAGCGTCAGCACGGCGGCGTTGCGGGCGGCGATCCAGGGTTCTTCCGCCAGTTGGCCCTCGACAGTCACGACCTGCTTGGCATCGCTCGCCGTCAGTGGTTTCGGTAGCGATTTCGGCTGGCGCGGCGCGCGCAGGGCGGCCGCACCCGCCGCGTTGACGAGGCCGCGCTTTTCGAGAAACCGCAGCAGCGAACGGATGCCGGCCAGGCCGCGGCCGAGCGTGCGGGCGCCGGCGCCGCCGTTGCGGCGCGCGGCGAGGAAGCCGCGCAGGTCGGCCGGCTGCAGGTCGGCGATATCGGAGATGCCGGGCGGGCCGCCGCAATGCCCGGTCAGGAAATGCAGGAACTGGCGCGTGTCGCGCTCATAGGCTTCGACCGTTTCGGGCGACAGCCGGCGCTCGCGCGCCAGCATCTTGAGCCAGCTCTCGCGCGCCGCCTGGAGGTCGGGTTTTGCCGGGATGAGGAATTCCTGCATGCGGGCATTTTCGGGCAGTCAGGTTAGGAAGCGGTGAAGAGCCGATCATTGAAATGGCGGCTTCAGAGGGTTAGAGCAGGGCAAAGGAAGTGATGCCGATGTCGAAGCTCGAGAACCCTGTACAGATGGCCGTGATCGGCGCCGCGCACGGCATCAAGGGCGAGTTGCGGGTGAAAACTTTCACCGGCGATCCGCTGGCGCTCGCCGACTACGGGCCGCTGCATGCCAAGGATGGCCGAGCCTTCCAGATCCTCGACATCCGGCCGGCCGGCACGGTCGTGGTGGTGCGCTTCAAGGGCGTCAGCGACCGCAACACGGCCGAGGCGCTTGCCGGCACGGAGCTGTTCGTCGACCGTTCGGTGCTGCCGGACGACGGCGAGGAGGACGAGTTCTACCATGCCGACCTCATCGGCCTTGAGGTGAGGGACGATACCGGCGTCATCGGCAGGGTCGTCGCCGTGCATAATTTCGGCGGCGGCGACATACTCGACGTCACGCTCGCGGGCCGCAAGGGCGTGCTGATCCCGTTCACGCAAGCCGCGGTGCCGCATGTGTCGATCGCCGACGGCTTCGTTCAAGTCGATCCCCTGGCGGCGGGGCTGGTCGAGGACGAGGATAGCGAAGCCGCCGGGCGGCCCGGTTTCGACCCGAAGGGCCGGCCGCGCGGACCGAAGGACGCCGGGGGCAACCGGTGAGCTTTGCCGCCTCGGTGCTGACGCTCTATCCGGAGATGTTTCCGGGTGCGCTTGGGCTTTCGCTCGCCGGCCGGGCGCTGGAAGCCGGCACCTGGTCGCTGGAAGCGATCCAGATCCGCGATTTCGCCACTGACCGGCATCGCACCGTCGACGATACGCCGGCCGGCGGCGGCGCCGGCATGGTGATGCGCGCCGACGTGCTGGCCAGGGCGATCGACCACGTTTCGCCGCAGGGCGATGAACGTCCAAGGCTGCTGATGAGCCCGCGTGGAAAGCCGCTGACGCAGGCCAGGGTGCGCGGGCTCGCCGCCGGGCCCGGTGCCGTCATCCTGTGCGGCCGCTTCGAGGGCGTCGACCAGCGGCTGATCGAGGCGCGCGGTCTGGAGGAAGTCTCGATCGGCGATTTCATCCTGTCGGGCGGCGAGCCGGCCGCACTTGTGTTGCTCGATGCGGTGGTGCGGCTGCTGCCGGGGGTGATGGGCAACGCCGTCTCGGGCGAGGAAGAAAGCTTTGAGAACGGCCTGCTCGAGCATCCGCATTACACGCGGCCGCAGGAGTTCGAGGGCAGGCAAATCCCCGAAGTGCTGACCTCCGGGAATCACAGGAAGATCGCCGCGTGGCGTCGCGCCGAGGCTGAGAAGCTGACGCGGGAGCGCCGGCCCGATCTGCTGGCCGGTGCTCAGCCCTTGGTAAAGTAATAAAAGGCCAGAAACAGGCCGACGGCGACGACGAAGCCGCGCACGACACCTTGCGGCACGCGCCTGGCGATCCACACCCCGGCATAGCCGCCCAGCGCCCCGCCGGGGATCATGACGATCGCCTGCGGCCAGGCGACGACGCCGCCCGAAACGAAAACCAGGATGGCGATTGCCGCGATGACCACCGCTAGCATGTTCTTCAACGCATTGAGCTTGTGGTAGTCGCCGGCCTGCGTCAGGCCGAGGGTGGCAAGCATCATCACGCCCATGCCGGCGCCGAAGAAGCCGCCATAGACCGAAGTCAGGAACTGCGCCAGCGACCCGGCGAGCGAGCCGACCGAGGCCTCGTGGTCCGGTCCGGCCGCCGGCTTCAGCCACGGACCGGCCGCGAACAGGGCGGTCGCGGCGATCAGCAGCCAGGGCACAAGCGCTCGGAAGGACGTGTTGGAGAGCGCCAGCAGAATGAGCGAACCGGCCAGCGCGCCAAAGCCCGATATCACGCAGAGCACAAGCGCCTGGCGCCAGAAATGCCTGATGTCGTCGAGATAGGCGAGCGTCGAGGTGATATAGCCCGGAAACTGTGTCACCGAGGACGTTGCGTTGGCAACGATCGGCGGCAGGCCGACCAGCGTCATGGCACCGAAGGTGACGAAAGTGCCGCCGCCGGCGACGGCGTTCACCGCGCCCGAGACAAAGCCCGCGAAGAAGAGCAGGACGGCATCGAAGAATGTCATCGAGGGAGGCCTGGGAAATAGCTTTCTCCGACTTAGAAAGCTTGCATGGCGCGCGCAACCCGGCACGGCGGCAATATGATGGGGCCATAGTTTTCAAAAATTAGGCGTCAAAGGCGTGACAAAGCGCCGAAATAGCTGTATGTCGCCGCCCGAACCGGAAGAACGATCTTCCGGACCCGTCAACAAATGGCGGTGTAGCCGTCCCTGTCCGATGCCCCCGATTTGAATGTCTGGGCAAAGGACATAGCCGAGCGGTCATTGGAACTGCAAGGCAAGTCGAGGACGCTCTGGCTGTCGGAAGAACAAGAAGTGGATATTTGAGATGGATCTCATCCGTCAGCTCGAGGCCGAGCAGGCCGCCAAGATCGAAGCCAAGCGCAAGCTGCCCGAATTCCAGCCTGGCGACACCGTGCGCGTCCAGGTGCGCGTCACCGAAGGCAGCCGCACCCGCGTCCAGGCCTATGAGGGCGTCGTCATCGCCCGTTCCGGCTCCGGCTTCCAGGAGAATTTCACCGTCCGCAAGATTTCCTACGGCGAAGGCGTGGAGCGCGTGTTCCCGGTCTACTCGCCGATGGTCGAAGGCGTCGAGATCGTGCGCCGTGGCAAGGTGCGCCGCGCCAAGCTCTATTACCTGCGCGACCGTCGCGGCAAGTCGGCCCGCATTTCGGAAAACACCGGCGTGCGCGCCCGCAAGCTGAACGATGAAGAGCGTGATGCGCTGAACGCCGAACGCGCCCGCATCGAGGCCGAGAAGGTCGCCGCCGCCGAGGCTCTGGCTGCGGAGAAAGCCGCGCAGGACGCCGCCGAGAAGAAGGCTGCCGAGTCCGCGTCGGCCGAATAAGGCGCTTCCGCAGATCGTTTTGGAAAGGCGGCTTCGGTCGCCTTTTTCGTTTGGCGGTAGGCAACGTCGTCATCGCAGGGCGCGGC
>NZ_RZSR01000476.1:0-4496 GCF_004023265.1 Mesorhizobium sp. M1A.F.Ca.IN.020.06.1.1 | reverse complement strand
GCTGTGGACGGATGCCGGCCCGTGGGCGGTGACCTCCGTCGACACGGCGGCCGATCTGGCCGTCGATCCGGCCTTGATGCGCCGGATCGGCCAGGCCCGAAAGACGGAACACATGTTCCTGCATCCGGTCGTGGACGGTCAGGTCGGTCTGCTGTTCGTGGACGGCGTCTACACCCGCACGCTTGCCGCGGGGGTGCACGCCTTCTGGAATGTCGGGCGCATGGTCCAGGTGAAGGTCGTCGACCTCAAGCGGCAGTCGCTTGATGTCGCCGGGCAGGAAGTGCTGACCAAGGATCGCGTGACGATCCGCGTCAACATCGCCGTCGAATACCGGGTCGTCGATCCGGTGACGGCGGTGAGCACGGTGAAGGACTTCTCGGAAGCCCTCTACCGCGCCCTGCAGTACGCCTTCCGCAAGACGCTCGGCGCGCTCACCCTCGACCAGATCCTCGACAAGAAGATCACGGTCGATGAGGAGGCAGCCGCCAAGGTGCGTTCCGACATGGCCGCGATCGGCCTCGAGGTCAGCGATATCGCGCTTAAGGATGTGATCCTGCCCGGCGAGATGCGCGAGATCCTCAACCAGGTGGTTTCGGCCGAGAAGCAGGCCGAGGCCAACGTCATCCGCCGCCGCGAGGAGACGAACGCCACGCGTTCGCTGCTCAACACGGCCAAGGTGATGGCCGAGAATCCGGTGATGCTGCGGCTGAAGGAACTCGAGGCTCTCGAGGCCATCGCCGGCAAGGTCGAGCGCCTGACCGTCCACAACGGGACGGGCGGGCTGCTCAACGATCTGGTCAAGCTCCGCGAAGGCTGAGCTTACGCCACGTAAAATGGGAAGGGCCGCCGGTTGCCCGGCGGCCCTTCTTGCGTCCACAAAGCCGGCATCCCATCTGCGCCCGGCGTGTCAGGCCTTTTCCTGCCCGGAAAAACCGATTAGACAGCGCCAAAACAAGATGCGGACAGATTCCGCCCGCAACCGAAGGAAGAGCCCTTGTCCACCACGTTCGAGAAAGTCGCCAAGATCATTGCCGACACCAGCGAGATCGATATCGACACCATCACGCCCGAAAGCCATACCATCGACGATCTCGGCATCGACAGCCTCGATTTCCTCGACATCGTCTTTGCCATCGACAAGGAATTCGGCATCAAGGTGCCGCTCGAGAAGTGGACGCAAGAGGTCAATGACGGCAAGGCTTCGACCGACGACTACTTCGTCATGCAGAACCTGTGCGCCAAGATCGACGCGCTGGTCGCGGCCAAGGCCGCCTGACGAGCGCGACCTTGTCCCACCTCCAGCCTGACCAGCAAAGCCGCTCATGAGCAGCCCGCGCGACGTCGTCATCACCGGTATCGGCCTTGTCTCTTCGCTGGGAGAAGGACCGGACGCGCATTGGCAGAAGCTGACCCGGCCGGGCGTTGAGCCGGTGCTCGATGCGACGCGCTTTGCGCCCTACACAATTCATCCCCTGCCCGAGATCGACTGGAACCTGCAGATCGCCAAGCGCGGCGACCAGCGCCAGATGGAGACCTGGCAGCGGCTCGGCACCTATGTCGCCGGCCTGGCGCTGGACGACGCCGGCATCAAGGGCAATGACGAGCTTTGCGCGACCATGGACATGGTTGTGGCGGCCGGCGGCGGCGAGCGCGACGAGGCCGTGGACAGCGCGATCCTGGCGGCGTCCGAGAGCCGCAACGACCGCGACGTGCTGCTCAACGAGAAGCTGACCACGGAATTGCGGCCGACGCTGTTCCTCGCCCAGCTTTCCAATCTGCTCGCCGGCAACATCTCCATCGTGCACAAGGTCACCGGCTCGTCTCGTACCTTCATGGGCGAGGAAGGCGCCGGCGTCTCTGCCGTTGAGACGGCCGCCGCGCGCATCCGCTCCGGCCAGTCGACCCATGTGCTGGTCGGCGGCGCCTTCCAGACCGAGCACTCAGACATGCTGCTCGGCTATGAGCTCGCCGGTTATCTGCATCGCGGCCCGTGGAGACCGGTCTGGCAAAGACAGGGCGCGGAAGGCGGCGGCGTGGTGACGGGCTCGGGCGGCGCTTTCTTGGTGCTCGAACAGCGCGAGCATGCGGAGAGCCGGGGTCGCAGGATCTATGCTGAGCTCGGTCCTGTGGTTTCCGGCCGGGCCCGGCGCCGGCGCGGCGAGCTGAATGCCGACATCGCCGCTTTGCTGAAGCAGGCGGCGCTGCCCGCCGGCGAATTGCTGACGATTTCCGGTGCCTCCGGCGCCCATGCCGCCACGGCGGCCGAAAAGGTGGCACTCGATGCCAACCCGGCGCTTGCAGTGCGCGCCTTCTCGACGCTCACCGGCCACATGAAAGAAGCGCAGTTCCCCTTCGCCGTGGCGCTTGCCGCGCTCGCCGTCGACCGCAAGGCCCCCTACCCTGTCTTCGATGCCACAGTGGAGCAACCATTCGAAGGCGCCCCCAGCTCCGTCCTTGCAACGGCGATCGGCTATCACCAATTCGAGGGCCTGGGGCTGATCAAGGCCGCTTAGAGCGAGACAGACAGAACATGGCCAATCTCCGCGATCACATGGGCAGGCCTATCGTCGCCGTGACCGGCATCGGCGTGGTGACTTCGCTTGGCGTCGGCAAGGCCGACAACTGGGCGGCGCTGACCTCAGGCAAATCCGGCATCCATCCGATCACCCGTTTTCCCGTCGATCATCTGAACACCCGCATCTCCGGCATGGTCGATTTCCTGCCGTCGAGCTCCAAGGGTGCCAGTCCCCTCACCTACGAGCTGGCCGAGACGGCCGCCCAGGAAGCGGTGTCGGAGGCCGGCCTCGATTCCGGCGATTTCGGCGGCCCGCTCTTTCTCGCCTCGCCGCCGGTCGAGCTCGATTGGGCCGACCGCTTCTCGCTCTACAATTCCGACAAGAAGGAAAGCGGTTCCGAGAGATTGCTGCGCGTGGCGCGCGGACTGAAGGAGCTCGGCATTTTCGAGACCACCCAGTTCGGCTCGATCGCCGATCGCCTGGCCGATCGTTTTGGCACGCGCGGCCTGCCGATCACGCTGTCGACAGCCTGCGCGTCAGGCGCCACCGCCATCCAGCTCGGTGTCGAGGCCATCCGCCGCGGCGAATGCGACAAGGCGCTGTCGATCGGCGCCGACGGCTCCGCGACGGCCGAAGCCCTGATCCGCTTCTCGCTGCTCTCGGCGCTTTCCACCCACAACGACATTCCCGAAAAGGCCTCGAAGCCCTTCTCTAAGGACCGTGACGGTTTTGTCCTTGCCGAGGGTTCCGGCGCGCTTGTGCTGGAATCGCTGGAGGCGGCACTTGCCCGGGGTGCCACTATCCTCGGCATAATGCGTGGCTGCGGCGAGCGCGCCGACGACTTCCACCGCACCCGCTCCAAGCCTGACGGTTCGCCGGCCATCGCCGCGGTACGCGCCGCCCTTGCCGATGCCGGCTTGAGCGAAGACGAGATCGACTACGTCAACGCGCACGGCACCTCGACGCCGGAAAACGACAAGATGGAGCATCTGTCGCTGTCGACCGTGTTCGGCGAGCGGATCGGCTCGATGCCGATCTCGTCGAACAAGTCGATGATCGGCCACACGCTGTCCGCCGCCGGCGCGGTCGAGGCCGCGTTCTCGCTGATGACCATGCGCGAAAGCGTCATCCCGCCGACCATCAATTACGACAATCCTGATCCGGCAATCGTGCTCGACGTGGTGCCAAACAAGAAGCGCAACGCCGAGGTCGGCACGGTTCTGTCGAATTCCTTCGGCTTCGGCGGCCAGAACACCTGCCTTGTCATGGCGCGGGAACCGGTCTAAGCGGACGTTTTCCCGCTTCCAAAGTACCAACAGGCCAAATGCGCGCATTGCAACTTATCGAGGACCGCCGCCTTGAAACGGTGGACCTTCCGCCTCCCCCGCCGCCTTCGCAAGGTGAAGTGACGCTCCGCATCAAGGCGGTGGCGCTCAACCATATCGACGTCTGGGGCTGGCGCGGCATGGCCTTCGCCAAGCGCAAGCTGCCGCTGGTCGTCGGCGCCGAAGCCTCGGGCGAGGTCGAGGCGGTCGGACCCGGCGTCTCCACCCTCCTGCCGGGGCAACTGGTGTCGATCTACGGCGCGCGAACCTGCGGGCTCTGCCGTGCCTGCCGCGAGGGCCGCGACAATCTTTGCGAGCACGTCTCCGGCGTCCACGGTTTTCATCTCGACGGCTTCGCGCAGGAAAAGATCAACCTGCCTGCCCGTCTCCTGGTGCCTGCGCCGCCCGGTGTCTCCGATATCGGCGCTGCCGTCGCACCCGTCACCTTCGGCACGGTCGAGCATATGCTGTTCGACAACGCGAAACTGGAGCCCGGTGAGACCATCCTCGTCCATGCCGGCGGCTCCGGCATCGGCTCCGCAGCCATCCAATTGGCGAAGCGCATGGGCTGCACGGTCATCACTACGGTCGGCTCGAACGACAAGATAGACAAGGCGAAGGCGCTTGGCGCCGACCATGGCATCAACTATCGCGC